>NZ_OZ026466.1:0-300000 GCF_964019855.1 Buchnera aphidicola (Periphyllus acericola) | reverse complement strand
AAAATATTTTAAAAAAACAACTAATAAAAATTTTATAAAATAGAGAAATAAAATGATTTATTCTTATACAGAAAAAAAAAGAATTAGAAAAGATTTTGGAAAAATACCAGAAATTTTAAATATTCCTTACTTATTATCTATTCAAATTGATTCATTTAAAAAATTTCTTAATCAAAAAAAAAATTATTCTAATGGAATAGAATCAGCTTTAAAATCAGTTTTTCCAATTAAAAGTTACAACGAACACGCAGAAATTCAATATGTTAAATATAGACTCGGTAAAAAAAGTTTTAATGTAATGGAATGTCATATTAAAGGTGCAACATATGCAATACCTTTAAAAGTTACATTACGACTTATAATATATGAAAAAGATTCAAATAAAAAAAAAATAAAAAATATTAAAGAACAAGAAGTTTATATGGGTGAAATACCTTTAATGACAAAAAATGGAACTTTTGTTATTAACGGAACAGAACGTGTTGTAGTATCTCAATTACATAGAAGCCCTGGAGTTTTTTTTGATAGTGATAAAGGAAAAACACATTCTTCAGGAAAAGTATTGTATAACGCAAGAATTATTCCATATAGAGGATCATGGTTAGATTTTGAATTTGATCAAAAAGACCATTTATTTGTAAGAATAGATAGAAGAAGAAAATTTCCAGTAACAATTTTATTACAAGCTCTTGGTTATGAATCTCAAGAAATTTTAAATATTTTTTTTAAAAAAAATATATTTATACTAAAAAAAAATAAAATAATAATGAAACTTATTCCAGAAAGATTAAGAGGAGAAATAATACCATTTAAAATTTTAAAAAAAAATGTACTCTACTTAAATAAAAATGAAAGAATTACAGCAAAACATATAAAAAAACTAGAAAAAGACAAAATTTTTTCTATCACGGTTCCATTAAAATATCTTGTTGGAAAAATATCATCTAAAAATTATTTTGATGAAAATAATTCATTAATTATAGCAGCAAATTCAAAATTTACTAAAGAAATAATTAAAAAACTACAAAAATCTAAAATTAATTTTATTGAAACAATATTCACAAATGATTTAGATCATGGATCTTATATTTCAGAAACTTTAAAAAATGATAATACTACAGATAAAATAAGTGCTTTAATAGAAATATATAGAATGATGCGACCTGGTGAACCTCCTACAAGAGAATCTTCTGAAAATTTATTTAAATCATTATTTTTTTCAGAAGAAAGATATGATTTATCATCTGTAGGAAGAATGAAATTTAATAGATCTCTTTTAAGAAAAAAAATTATAGGGCAAAATATACTTAATCAAAAAGATATTATTGATGTCATAAAAAAACTTATTAATATTAGAAATGGAAAAGGAAAAGTAGATGATATCGATCATTTAGGAAATAGACGTGTAAGATCTGTAGGAGAAATGACAGAAAATCAATTTCGAGTAGGTTTAATTAGAGTTGAAAGAGCGGTAAAAGAAAGGTTATCAATTGGAGATATAGATACATTAATGCCACAAGACATGATTAATGCAAAACCAATTTCTGCTGCTATTAAAGAATTTTTTGGATCAAGTCAATTGTCACAATTTATGGATCAAAATAATCCACTTGCTGAAATAACTCATAAAAGAAGAATTTCTGCTTTAGGAGTTGGAGGATTAACAAGAGAAAGAGCAGGATTTGAAGTAAGAGATGTTCATCCAACACATTATGGAAGAGTATGTCCTATAGAAACACCTGAAGGACCAAACATAGGATTAATAAACTCATTATCAGTATATGCTAAAACAAATAAATATGGATTTTTAGAAACACCTTATAGAAAAGTAAAAAAAGGTTATGTAACAAAAAAAATAAAATATCTATCAGCAATTGAAGAAGGAAATTTTATCATTGCTCAATCAAATACTAAATTAAGAAATGATAAAAAAATTATAAATAAATTAGTTACATGTAGATATAAAAATGAATTTGGTTTTTTTAATAAAAAAAAAATACAATATATGGATGTTTCAAATCAACAAATAGTATCTGTCGGAGCTTCTTTAATTCCTTTTTTGGAACATGATGACGCAAATAGAGCGCTAATGGGAGCAAATATGCAAAGACAGGCTGTTCCACTAATAAAATCAGAAAAACCATTAGTAGGAACAGGAATGGAAAGAAAAGTTGCAATAGATTCTGGAGTTACAGTAATCTCTAAAAGAAGCGGAAAAGTACAATATATTGATTCATCAAAAATTGTAATTAAAGTTAATAAAAATGAAATAAAAAAAAATAAAAATGGAATCGATATTTATAATTTAATAAAATATCATAGATCAAATCAAAATACATGTATTAATCAAATACCATGTGTATCTCTTAATGATTCTATTAAAAGAGGAGATGTAATAAGTGATGGACCATCAACAGACCTTGGAGAATTAGCTTTAGGACAAAATATGAGAGTAGCATTTATGCCATGGAATGGTTATAACTTTGAAGACTCTATATTAATTTCAGAAAAGGTTGTACAAGAAAACCGATTCACTAGTATTCATATTCAAGAATTATCTTGTATTTCTAGAGATACAAAATTAGGATCAGAAGAAATTACTTCTGATATACCAAATATAGGAGAATCAGCATTATCTAAATTAGATGAATCCGGAATAGTACATATTGGAGCAGAAGTACAGGGAGGAGATATATTAGTAGGAAAAGTAACTCCTAAAGGTGAAACACAACTCACACCAGAAGAAAAATTATTAAGAGCAATTTTTGGAGAAAAAGCATCTGATGTAAAAGATTCTTCATTAAGAGTACCAAATGGAATATTTGGAACTGTAATCGATGTACAAATATTTACTCGAGATGGAATTAAAAAAGATAAAAGAACACTTGAAATTGAAGAAATGCAAATTGCACAAATCAAAAAGAATTTATTTGAAAAAAAAAAAATATTTGAAAAAGATTTATTTAGACAAACAAAAAATATTTTAATAAAATCAGGAATATCATATGAAAAACTTATAAAAAAAAATCCAGAAAAATGGTTTTTTTATAAATTAAAAAAAAAAAAATATAAAATTAAATTAGAAAAATTAAAAAAAGAATATAATTATTTAAAAAAAACTTTTAAAAAAAAATTAACAGAAAAAAAGAAAAAAATAATACAAGGAGATGATTTATCACCAGGAATATTAAAAATAGTAAAAGTTCACTTAGCAGTTAAAAGATATTTACAAACAGGAGATAAAATGGCTGGTAGACATGGAAATAAAGGAGTAATATCAAAAATAAATCCAGTAGAAGATATGCCATATGATAAATATGGAATACCAATTGATATAGTTTTAAATCCATTAGGAGTTCCTTCAAGAATGAACATCGGTCAAATACTAGAAACTCATTTAGGGATGGCTGCCAAAGGAATAGGAGATAAAATAAAAAAAATTTTAAAAAAACAAAAAAAAATTTCAAACTTACGTTATTTTTTAAAAAAAGTATTTAAAATTGGAAAAAATAATAGACAAAAAATAAATATAGAAAATTTCTCTGATAATGAAATAATATCTTTAGCTAAAAATTATAAAAATGGACTTCCAGTTTCAACTCCTGTTTTTGATGGAGCAAAAGAAGAAGAAATTAAAAATCTTTTAAAATTAGGAGGATTTCCAAAATCCGGACAAATTCATCTTTTTGATGGTAGAACAGGAGAAAAATTTGAAAGACCAGTAACAGTAGGATACATGTATATATTGAAATTAAATCATTTAGTAGATGATAAAATGCATGCAAGATCAACTGGTTCTTATAGTTTAGTGACACAACAACCATTAGGTGGAAAAGCTCAATTTGGTGGACAAAGATTTGGAGAAATGGAAGTATGGGCATTAGAAGCATATGGAGCATCATACACACTACAAGAAATGTTAACTGTAAAATCAGATGATGTAAATGGAAGAACATCAATGTATAAAAACATTGTAGATGGAAATCATAAAATGGAGCCTGGTATTCCTGAATCGTTTAATGTATTGCTGAAAGAAATCAGATCTTTAGGTCTCAATATTGAATTAAATGATTAAAAAATAAAATTTTTAAAAAAAAATAATTTTATATATGAAATAAAACTTAAAAAATAGGAAAAAATTTTTTGAAAGAGCTATTTAAATTTATAAAAAAGAAACATCAATCTGAAAATTTTAACGCAATAAAAATTTCTCTTTCTTCACCAGATACAGTAAGATCTTGGTCATACGGAGAAGTAAAAAAACCAGAAACAATTAATTATAGAACATTTAAACCTGAAAGAGATGGATTATTTTGTGCTAGAATTTTTGGACCTGTAAAAGATTATGAATGTTTATGTGGAAAATATAAAAGATTAAAACATAGAGGAGTTATTTGTGAAAAATGTGGAGTTGAAGTAACTCAAAGTAAAGTTAGAAGAGAAAGAATGGGACATATAGAATTAGCTTCTCCAATAGCACATATATGGTTTTTAAAATCTCTTCCATCAAGAATTGGTTTATTACTTGATATGCCATTAAGAGATATTGAAAGAGTATTATATTTTGAATCATATGTAGTAATTAAAAATGGAACTACAACATTAAAAAAAGGAGATATTCTTACAGAAGAACAAAATAGTGAAGCAATAGAAGAATTCGGAGATGATTTCGAAGCAAAAATGGGAGCAGAAGCAATACAAAAAATTTTAAAAGAAATGAATCTTAAAAAAGAATATAAAATACTCAGAAAAGAATTAATTAATACACAATCTGAAACAAAAAAAAAAAAAACTACTAAAAGAATAAAATTAATAGAATCTTTTATACAATCAAACAATAAACCTGAATGGATGATTCTAACTGTTTTACCTATTCTACCGCCTGACTTAAGACCATTAGTTCCTTTAGATGGTGGAAGATTTGCAACATCAGATTTAAATGATTTATATAGAAGAGTTATTAATAGAAATAATCGTTTAAAAAGATTGCTAGAACTATCAGCTCCAGAAATAATAATAAGAAATGAAAAACGCATGCTTCAAGAATCTATAGATGCTTTATTAGATAATGGAAGAAGAGGAAAAGCTATTATAGGTTCAAATAAAAGACCTTTAAAATCTCTTGCAGATATGATAAAAGGAAAACAAGGAAGATTTCGTCAAAATTTATTAGGAAAAAGAGTAGATTATTCAGGTCGTTCAGTAATAACAGTTGGTCCATATCTTAAATTAAATCAATGCGGTTTACCTAAAAAAATGGCTCTCGAATTATTTAAACCATTTGTATATGGAAAATTAGAAGAAAAAAATTTTGCAACAACAATTAAATCAGCAAAAAAAATGGTTGAACGAGAAGAATCAACAGTATGGGACGTTTTAGATGAAGTAATTAAAAATCATCCTGTTTTATTAAATAGAGCTCCAACCTTACATAGATTAGGAATCCAAGCTTTTACTCCAATATTAATAGAAGGAAAAGCTATACAATTACATCCATTAGTATGCGCAGCATATAATGCAGATTTTGATGGAGATCAAATGGCGGTTCATATACCATTAACTATAGAAGCGCAAAATGAAGCAAAAAATTTAATGATGTCAACGAATAATATTTTATCTCCAGCAAATGGAGAACCTATTATTGTTCCTTCTCAAGATGTAGTTCTCGGATTATATTATATGACTCGAGATAAAATAAATGGAAAAGGAGAAAATATGCTTCTTTCCGGTCCAAAAGAAGCAGAAAAAATATACCAACTAGGATTAGCAGAACTTCATTCTATAGTTAATATACGTATTACGGAATATGAAAAAAAAAATAAAAAAATTATAATAAAAAATAAAAAAATAATAAAAACAACTATTGGAAGAGCTATATTATGGACAATCGTTCCAAAAGGATTACCATTTTCGATAGTAAATCGAACTCTAAAAAAAAATACTGTTTCAAAAATGATTAATACATGTTATAGAATTTTAGGAACAAAAAAAACAGTAATTTTTGCTGATCAAATAATGTACACTGGATTTTCATATGCTGCACGTTCAGGAGCATCCGTTGGAATTGATGATATGAAAATTCCAACACAAAAAACAAATATAATTAATGAAGCGAAAATTGAAGTTTCTGAAATACAAGAACAATTTCAATCAGGATTAGTAACATCAGGTGAAAGATATAATAAAGTTATAGATATTTGGTCAACAGCTAATGAAAAAATTTCTAAATCTATGATGAAAAATTTATCTATAGAAAAAGTAAAAGATAAAGATGGAAAAATAGTTAATCAAATTTCATTTAATAGTATTTTTATTATGGCAGATTCAGGTGCTAGAGGATCAGCAGCTCAAATTCGTCAACTAGCTGGAATGAGAGGATTAATGGCAAAACCAGATGGATCTATTATAGAAACACCTATAACAGCAAATTTTAGAGAAGGTTTAAGTGTGCTACAATATTTTATTTCTACTCATGGAGCTAGAAAAGGACTAGCAGATACTGCTTTAAAAACAGCAAATTCTGGATATTTAACAAGAAGATTAGTAGATGTAGCTCAAGATTTAGTTGTTACAGAAAAAAATTGTAAAACAAAATATGGAATAGAAATGACTGCTCTAATTGAAGGAGGAATAGTTAAAGAACCTCTTAGAGAAAGAGTACTTGGAAGAATTACATTAAATAATATTTTTAAAAACAATTCTAAAAAAATATTAATTAAAAAAAATACTTTATTAAATGAAAAATATTGTGATTTATTAGAATTAAATTCTATTGATATTATAAAAGTAAGATCCATTGTCTATTGTGAAACAAATTTCGGAGTTTGTTCATATTGTTATGGAAGAGATTTAGCAAGAGGTAAACTAGTTAAAAAAGGAGAAGCTGTAGGAGTAATTGCTGCTCAATCTATAGGAGAACCAGGTACACAATTAACTATGAGAACATTTCATATTGGAGGAGCAGCATCAAGAGCAGTAACAGAATCAAATATTCAAATTAGAAATAATGGAATATTAAAATTAAATAATTCAAAATCTGTAATTAATTCATCTGGAAAAACTATTATTACTGCTCGTAATGTTGAATTAAAAATTCTTGATTTATTAGGTCGAACTCAAGAAAGTTATAAAATTCCATATGGAGCAATTTTAAAAAAAAAAAATGGAGATAAAGTATATTCAAAAGAAATTATAGCTATATGGGATCCTCATACAATTCCAGTTATTACTGAAGTAAATGGATTTATAAAATTTATAGATATGATAGAAGGACAAAGCATAATTAAACAAACAGATGAATTTACAGGATTATCATCTATAATTATTTTAGATATATCTAAAAGAAATTCTAGTGGAAAAGATTTAAGACCATCCTTAAAAATAATTAATTTAGATGGAACCGACGTTTTTATACCTGGTACAAAAATGCCTGCTCAATATTTCTTACCAGGAAAAACAATTATACAATTAAAAAACGGTGATCTAATAAAATCTGGAGACACTTTAGCTAGAGTTCCTCAAGAATCAGTAAGTACAAAAGATATTACAGGAGGACTTCCAAGAGTAGCCGATTTATTTGAAGCAAGAAAACCAAAAGAATTAGCAATTTTAGCAGAAAAAAGTGGAATTATATCATTCGGAAAAGAAACAAAAGGCAAAAGAAGATTGATAATTACTCCATTAAATCAAAAAAATACATATGAAGAAATGATTCCAAAATGGAGACAATTAAATGTTTTTGAAGGCGAACGTGTAGAAAAAGGAGATATAATTTCAGATGGACCAGAATCACCTCATGATATATTAAGATTAAGAGGTATTCAATCTGTTACAAGATATATAATAAATGAAGTGCAAGAAGTTTATCGATTACAAGGAGTAAAAATTAACGATAAACATATTGAAGCAATTATTAGACAAATGTTAAGAAAAGCAACAATTATTGATCATGGAGAATCAGAGTTTTTAAATGGAGAACAAATAGAATATTCTAGAATTAGAATATCTAATATAAAATTAAATAAAAAAAATAAAAAATCTATATCTTATAATAGAAATTTACTTGGTATTACTAAAGCATCTTTAGCAACTGAATCATTTATTTCTGCTGCATCTTTTCAAGAAACAACACGAGTATTAACAGAATCTGCAGTAGCCGGAAAAATAGATGATTTACGTGGACTAAAAGAAAATGTTATAGTTGGTCGACTAATTCCTGCAGGAACAGGATATAAATATCATAAAGAACAAATATTCAATAAAAAAATAAATAAATTTAAAAAGAATAAAACAAAAAAAAATATAAAAAACAAAAAATTTAGTGTAGAAGAAGCTTCAGCAAACTTAACCGAACTTTTAAATTCTCATAACTTATAAAAAATATATTTATAACTAAAAAATATTTTTAACAAAATTTATAAAAATTAAAATTTTTTTAACAATAATTAATTCTATTAAGGATATAAAAAAAATATGAATAAATCACAATTAATTGATATTATTTCAAAAAAATCTTTTATTTCTAAAATTAAAGCTAAAGATATATTAGATACTATCTTATCTGAAATTACAAAATCTTTAAAAAAAGAAGAACATGTACAATTAGTTGGATTTGGGACATTTAAAATAAATAAAAGATCTGCAAGGACTGGAAGAAACCCTAAAACAGGAAAAGAAATACAGATTTTAGCTACAAAAGTTCCTGCTTTTGTTTCTGGAAAAACATTAAAAGCAGCAGTAAAATAAAATTATATAAAAAGTAGGGAGGAGGAATAAACCCTACTTATTAAAAGAAAAAATATGTTCTAAATAAATTATTTAAATTTTAAATTTAAAAAAAATATTAAAAAATAATATCTTATATTATTTTTATTATATTAAAATAAGATAAAAAATAATTAAAATTATTAAGATAAAAAAAATTATTTTAATTTAATATAAATATTATTAAAAATATAAGAATTTTATAAAAAAAATAAAAACAAAAAAAATAAAAAAAATAAAAAAAATAATTAATTAGTTTATTAATTAATTAAAAATTTTAATAAAATAATTTTAATAAACATTTTAATTTTTTAGTATTTTTTTTTAAAAATATTATAACTTTCATAAAAAATTGTAAATAAAAATTTTTTTAATAAAATATATTAACTATATTTTATAAGACGCATTTTTTTAGCAGCACTAACTAAATTTTTTAAAGATTTTTCTGACTCTTTCCAAGTACGTGTTTTTAAACCGCAATCTGGATTAACCCATAATTTGTTAACTTCAATAAATTTAGTTGATTTATATATTAATTTTAATATATCTTCTTCTGTTGGAATATTAGGAGAATGAATATCATAAAATCCAGGACCAATACTATTAGGATAATTAAAATTTTTAAAACACTTTAATAAATCCATTCTAGAACGAGTCGCTTCAATAGTTATTACATCTGCATCTAAATTAGTAATAGATTCAATGATATCATTAAATTCACAATAACACATATGAGTATGAATTTGAGTTGTATCTTTTACACTAGATACACTTAATTTAAAAGCATTAATAGCAGTTTTTAAATATTTTTTTCTTTTCTTTATATTTAATGGTAAACCTTCTCTTAAAGCAGGTTCATCAATTTGAATAATATTTATATTATTTTTTTCTAAATCATTTATTTCATCTTTTAAAGCTAAAGCAATTTGTTTAATAATAATTTTATAAGATAAATCTTCTCTTGGAAAAGACCATAAAAAAATTGTTATAGGACCAGTCAACATACCTTTTACAGGTTTTTTAGTTAAAGATTGCGCATATTTTATCCATTTAATAGTAATTTTTTTAGAACGAAAAATATCACCAATAATAATTGGAGGTTTAACACATCTTGAACCATAACTTTGAACCCATCCATTCTCAGTGAATAAAAATCCATCTAAATGTTCTCCAAAATATTCAACCATATCATTTCTTTCAGGTTCTCCATGAACTAAAACATCTATTTCTAATTCTTCTTGTTTTTTTATATTATATTTAATTATATTAAAAATATTATTTTCATATTCCGTTTTATTAATTCTATTTTCTTTAAATTTTAATCGTAAATTTCTAAGATCACGAGTTTGAGGAAAAGATCCAATAGTAGTTACAGGAAAAATTGGTAAATTTAATTTCTTTTGTTGTTTCTTTATACGAACTCTATATTCATTACATCTTTTATAGTCTTTTTCTGTAATTAAAGACAATCGTTTTTTTAAATTTTTATTATTAAAATTTAACTTATTTTTTTTAGAATATAAAGGAAAAATCCAAGATTTTATTAAATCTATATTTCCTGTATTTAAAGCATTCGTTAACAAAAATACTTCATAACATTTTTGTACAGCAAAAGAAAAATATGATTTTAATTTATCTGTCATTTTTTTCTCTTTATTAATATCAATTGGAATATGAAGCAATGAACAAGATGTTCCAATCCAAATATTTTTTCTAATTTTTTTAAAATTTTTAATTATATTATAATATTTTAATAAATCAGATTTCCAAATATTTTTCCCATTAATTATCCCTAAAGATAATAAAATCTTATCAGATAAAATTTCATTAAAAGTTAATAAATCATAATTTCCATATATAATATCTATATGTACTCCATCAATTGGAATAGAATTAACAACATCTAAATTATGAGAAATATTTCCAAAATAAGTAGTTAATAATTTTTTTGTATAACCCTTTAAATATTTATAACTATATATAAATTTTTCCTTCCAAAAATCTGATAATTCTAAAGATAAAATAGGTTCATCAATTTGTACCCATTTAATATTTTTTTTTTTAAAAAATTTAAAAATTTCTCTATATACATTTAAAAGTTTCGGTAACAAATTTAAACAATTAAAATTTTTAGAATCTACTTTTCCTAACCAAAGATAAGACATTGGTCCAAGAATAACAGGTTTTACTTTTTTTCCAATTAATAAAGCTTCATCTATTTCAATTAATAATTGACTACAATTAAAATTAAAAGAACTAAATTTATTAAATTCAGGAACTATATAATGATAATTAGTATTAAACCATTTTGTCATTTCAGATGGAAAAGTTTCTTTATTATTATGAGAAACTCCTCTTGCAATATAAAACATTGTATCAATATCTATTTTTTTTTGATTTTCATTTATAAATCTTTTAGGAATATTTCCTAACATTATACTTGTTGTTAAAACATGATCATACCAAGAAAAATCTCCAACAGATAAAAAATCTAAACCCATTTTTTTTTGTTTTTTTAAATTATAAATTCTTATTTTTTTTCCAACTTTTAATAATTCTTTTTGAGAAATTTTTTTATTCCAATAATTTTCTTGTGCTTTTTTTAATTCCCTATTCACTCCAATTCTAGGAAAACCTAATATATGATTTGATATATTCATAAAAATAATCTCTATTTAAAAAACTTTTATATTTAAAATTTTTTTCATATATATTATAAAAATAATAAATTTTAAAAAAAAATTTTATTTAAAAAAAAATATTATTTTATAAAAATTATATATTTTCTATAAATAAACGTAATTTTTTCATTGCATTTTTTTCTAATTGACGAACTCTTTCTGCAGTAATTCCATGATTTTTTGCAATATCTTTTAAAGTATTTTTTTTTTCACCCGATAACCAACGAGAACAAATAATATTTCTACTTCTTAAATCAAGATCTAAAAGAGCACAATTTAATTTATTTTTAACATATTTTTTCCAATTTTCATTTTCAATACTATGAGTAAAATCTGAAAGTTGTTCTCTAAAATATGGAATTGAATATAAATTATTTAAAAATTCATTAGTATTATTATTTTCTTCAGAACTATTATTCAAAAAAACATCTTTAGCACACATACGTAATTCCATTTCTTCAACATCTTTATCTTTTACATTAAGATTTTTTGCAATTTTTTTAATTTCTTGTCGATTAAACCAACTTAATTTCTTTTTACTTTTACGTAAATTAAAAAATAATTTTCGTTGAGCTTTAGTAGTTGCTATTTTTACTATTCTCCAATTCTTTAAAACATACTCATGAATTTCAGACTTAATCCAATAAACAGAAAAAGAAACTAATCTCACTCCTAAATTTGGATTAAATTTTTTTACAGATTTCATTAATCCAATATTTCCTTCTTGTATCAAATCAGCTTGAGGTAATCCATAACCAGAATATTTTTTTGCAATTCGAATAACAAAATTTAAATGAGATAATATCAAAATCTTTGCAGATTTTAAATCACCTTGATAAAAAAATTTTTTTGCTAATTTCTTTTCATCATTAGCAGTTAAAACTGGTAAATGATTAGAAAAATTAATATAATTATTAAAAATACTTAATGATTTTACTGATGAAATATTTCTTTTATCAATCATTTCTATTCCTATATTTAACTAATCATCATTTAACAAATTAATTTTTTATATAAAAAAAAATTAAAAATATACATAATAAATTACTATAACATATTTTTTTTATAATTCGTTCTTAAAAATAGTTTTTACAAATTGTTTACTATTAAAAGAAACAATATCATTAATAGATTCTCCTGTAGTAATATATTGTATTGGAATTTCAAATTGATCAGATATTGAAAAAATAATACCTCCTTTTGAAGTTCCATCAAACTTTGTTAAAATTATTCCTGTAACACCAAGAAATTTATTAAATAAATCTGCTTGAACAAGTGAATTTTGTCCATTACATGAATCTATTGTTAAAAATATCTCTAAAGTACCTGTTTTATTATTTTTTTTAATTACTCTAACTATTTTTTTTAATTCATTCATTAAATTAATATTTGTATGTAATCTTCCAGCTGTATCAATAATTAAAACATCAAAATTTTTTGAAATTGCTTGTTTAATAGAATCATATACAACAGATGCTGGATCAGATTTTGAATCTTTAAAAAATATATTTATTTTATTTTTTTCACATAAATTTTTTATTTGTGAAACAGCTGCAGCGCGAAAAGTATCAGCAGCTGAAACTAATACAGTTTTATTTTTTTTTTGATATAATTTAGATATTTTAACAATAGTAGTAGTTTTTCCAGAACCATTAATTCCAACTAATAATATAATAGTTAAATTTTTAAAAATTATTTCTTTTTTCGAAGACTTTTTTAAAATATTTTTCATTTCATTAATAATGGATTGATAAATAATTTTTGGGTTCTTCAATTGATTGTGATTAATATTATTAATAGAATTTTTTATAATTTTCTGAGAAGTTTTAAAACTAATATCACAAGAAATTAATTTTTCTTCTAAATTCATTAAAAAATTTTTATCTATTTTTTTTACTATAAAAAAACTTCTAAATACCGATTCAAATTTTTTTTTTGTTTTTAAAAATTTATTTTTTAAATAAATAAAATAATTATTTTTTTTTGTTTTTTTTTTATTTTTTTTAACAATAATATTTTTAGATAAATATATTTTTTTTTTTTTTAATTTATTATCTATTTTATCTTTAATAGTAAAATCAATATTGTTATTTTTTTTTTTTTTAAAAAAATTTATCTTATCAATAAAAGAATAAAAAATATTTTTTTTATTTTTTGACATATAATCTCCTTTACTATAAATTTTTTATGTAATATAAATATTTCTAATAATATAATACTATAAAAAATTTCTTAAAAAAAAAATAATGAAAAATAAAAAAAATATATTAAGAGTAATTGGTGGAAAATTTAAAAAAAATAAAATTTATATTAAACATTCAAAAATTTTAAGACCAACAAAAAATTTAGTTAGAGAAACATTATTTAATTGGTTACAAAAATATATAAAAAATTCAATCTGTTTAGATTGTTTTTCAGGTAGTGGAATTTTAGGAATAGAAGCTATATCAAGAAAAGCGAAGTTCGTCACTGCTCTTGAAATTAATAAAAAAAATACAAAAAATATTCTAAAAAATCTAAAAAAATTAAAAATATTTACCATGCAAGTAATATCTACAGATTCAATAAAATGGTTAAAAAAAAAAAAAATATCATATGATATAATTTTTTTAGACCCTCCATATAAAAAATACAAAATATTAGAAAAATCAATTTTCCTAATAGAAAAAAAAAAATGGGCAAAAAAAAACACGATTATATATATTGAACAACAAATTAATAAAATAAAAATAAAAATTCCAAAAAATTGGATATTAATAAAAGAAAAAAAAAATAAAAATTTTAAATATGGAATTTATAAGAAAAAATAAATATTTTAAAATAAATATATATTACATAACTTAAAAATTTAAATATAAAATGCAACTTACAAGGATAGATTGATGAATAGTTATATAAAATTAATTAAAAAAATAAAATCTATGATACCAGAACATATAAAACCAAAATTTAATAATGAAAGAGATTTATTATATTGGAATCAAAAACAAGGAATAATTTCTTCACAATCTATATTAAGAAAAAATAAAGCAAATAAAATGCAATATATGTTAAAAAATTCTGGAATTAAAAAATTATATATGAAATGTTCATTTTATAATTACAAAATATTTAATCTAGGACAAAAAAAAGTTTTAAATTTTTCCAAACAATATGTTACAAACTTTAGTAAAAGATTTTCAAATTTTATATTTTCAGGAAATCCTGGAACTGGAAAAAATCATTTAGCAGCAGCTATAGGAAATTCTTTAATTTTACAAGAAAAAACATTTTTAATTATAACTATCTCAGATCTAATGTCTAAAATAAAAAAAACTTTTAATAAAAACAATGAACTTACTGAAGAATATTTTATAAAAAAATTAACTCGAGTAGATTTATTAATTATAGATGAAATCGGTATTCAAACAAAATCAGAATATGAAAAAATTATTATACATCAAATAATAGATCGACGTTCTTCTTCTAAAAAATCAACAGGAATATTATCAAATTTAAATTTTAATAAATTAAATAAATTATTAGGAGAAAGAATTATCGATCGTTTAAAATTAGGAAATAGCATATGGTTAAATTTTAATTGGGAAAGTTATCGCTCTAAAGTAATAGATAAAAAAATATAAAATTTTATTTTAAAAAAAATTAATTTCTTGAAACATATTTACCAGTACGCGTATCTATTTTAATTATATCATTAACATTAATAAAATACGGAACTTTAATTGATATTCCAGTATTTAATAATGCAGATTTCATATTTTTATTTATAGAATTTTTTTTTACAATAGAAATTGTTTTTTCAATTTTTAAATAAACAAAATTTTTTAAAGAAATTGAAATAACTTCATTTTTCCAAATAGTTAAAGAACATTTACATTGAGGAATAATCCAAAAACGTTTTATACCAATAATTTTTTTAGTAACGATAAATTCTTCAAAATTTTTATTATCTAAAAAATACCAAAAAGCACTATTATTATATAAATATATTACCTTTACATCTTTTACATTAGCTATTTTAAAAAAATCAGTAGATTTAAAAGTCGTTTCAACAATTTTTCCAGATAAAATATTCTTAAATTTAACTCTAGAAAAAGCTTGTCCTTTTCCAGGTTTTACAAATTTACTACTTTGAATTACACAAGGTTTTTTAAAAATTATAACTTTTAAACCTGGCTTTAAAGAATGTATCGAATATTCTCTTATCATAATTTTTATTATAAATATATTTTTAAAGAATTTATAATTATTTAAAATAATATTTTATTTTCCCGTAATTTAAAATTACAGGGAAAATAAATTAAAATATTTTAATATAATAAATAATAAATATAAAAAATTTATATTTTTTTTATTTTTTTTAAAAAAAATTACATCATTCCACCCATTCCACCCATTCCATTAGATGATGGAGAAGGCATATCAGATGACTTATCTTCTTTAGGAGAATCAGTAACCATACATTCTGTCGTAATCATTAATCCTGCTACAGAAGCTGCATATTGAAGAGCAGATCTCGTCACTTTAGTTGGATCTAATATTCCAAAACTTATCATATCTCCATATTCATCAGTAGCTGCATTATATCCATAATTGCCTTTTCCAGCTTTTACATTATTTGTAACAACAGATGGTTCTTCACCAGAATTAGCAACAATTTGACGTAAAGGAGCTTCCATAGATCTTAAAGCAACTCTAATACCTACATTTTGATCTTCATTTTGTCCAGTAATATGAGAAATCTTAGAAGCTACACGAACTAATGCGACTCCTCCACCAGCAACAACACCTTCTTCCACTGCTGCACGAGTTGCATGTAATGCATCTTCTACACGTGCTTTTTTCTCTTTCATTTCAACTTCAGTTGCAGCTCCAACTTTTAATACCGCTACACCACCAGATAATTTTGCTAATCTTTCATTTAATTTTTCTTTATCATAATCTGATGTAGATTCATTTACTTGTTGACGAATATTTAAAATTCTATTTTTTATTTCAGATTTTTTTCCTAAACCACCAATAATTG
The DNA here is from genome assembly GCF_964019855.1 of Buchnera aphidicola (Periphyllus acericola). Lineage (GTDB taxonomy): Bacteria > Pseudomonadota > Gammaproteobacteria > Enterobacterales > Enterobacteriaceae > Buchnera_J > Buchnera_J aphidicola_BC. The sequence continues at coordinate 283,530 of NZ_OZ026466.1, read as the reverse complement.
TTGTAGAATCTTTAGTAATAACTACTCGTTTTGCTTGTCCTAAATCTTCTAATGTAGACTTTTCTAAATCCATTGCTAATTCTTCAGAAATAACTGTTCCACCTGTTAAAATAGATATATCCTGTAACATAGATTTTCGACGATCTCCAAAACCAGGAGCTTTTACTGCAGCAATTTTTACAATTCCTCTCATAGAATTTACAACTAATGTAGCTAATGCTTCTCCTTCTAAATCCTCTGAAATAATTAATAATGGTTTTCCAGATTTTGCAATAGCTTCTAAGATAGGTAACAACTCCCTAATATTAGATATTTTTTTATCCGCCATTAATATATAAGGATCATCTAATTCTACAATACCAGTCTCCGGTTTATTAATAAAATATGGAGACAAATAACCTCTATCAAATTGCATACCTTTAACAACATCTAATTCATCTTCTAAACCAGTTCCTTCTTCAACAGTAATTACTCCATCATTACCCACTTTTTCCATAGCTTCAGAAATTAATGATCCAACTGTTTCATCTGCATTAGCAGAAATTGTTCCAACTTGAGTTATTGCTTTAGAATTTGAACATGGAACAGATAATTTTTTTAATTCTTTTACAGCTTGAATCACAGCTTTATCAATACCTCTTTTTAAATCCATTGGATTCATTCCAGCTGCTACTGCTTTTAAACCTTCATTAACAATAGATTGAGCTAATAAAGTTGCAGTTGTTGTACCATCTCCAGCTACATCATTTGCTTTAGACGCGACTTCTTTAACCATTTGTGCGCCCATATTTTCAAATTTATCTTCTAATTCAATTTCTCTAGCTACAGAAACACCATCTTTAGTTATACTTGGAGCACCAAAAGATTTGTCTAAAACAACATTTCTTCCTTTAGGTCCTAAAGTAACTTTTACAGCGTCTGCTAATATATTAACACCACGAAGCATTTTTGTTCGTGCTTCATTACTAAACTTTACATCTTTTGCTGCCATATTATAGTTTCCTTTAATAATTTTTTTTTAAATATAATTAATAAAATATTATTTATTCAACAACTGCTAAAACATCACTTTCAGTTAAAATTAAAACTTCTTCATTATTTATTTTTTCTGTTTTAGCGCCATATCCTTCATTAAATATTATAATATCATTAACTTTGACATCTAATTTTTTGATTTTTCCATTATCTAAAATTTTACCATTTCCAACAGCTAAAACTTTCCCTCTTGTAGATTTATTTGCAGCAGATCCTGTTAAAACAATTCCTCCTGCAGACTTAGATTCAATTTTTTGACGCTTAACAATAATACGATCATGTAATGGACGTATTTTCATTATTAAATATTCTCCTGTAATATCAATTCTTCTAAAAAATTTTATTAAAAAAAAATAAGTTTAGAATATATTATTTGCTTCTATTTATAGTATATGGACGATTCTTATTAGTTTCAAGTTTTGAAAAAAAAAAAAAAAAAAAAAAGAAAAGAAAAAAATAAAAAAAAAAAAAATATATTTTATATATATATTTTTTAAAATATAATTTAAAAAAAATATTGACAAACAATGACTATTAATGGTTTACTATATTGTATAAAAGCCCGAATAGCTCAGTCGGTAGAGCAGGGGACTGAAAATCCCCGTGTCGGTGGTTCAATTCCGCCTTCGGGCAATTATTTTTTAAATTTTTTTATTTCAAAAAAATATTATTATATAAAAAAATAAAAAATAAAAAATTTTAATTTTTATTAAAAAATATTCATTTTCCAATACAAAAATTTGAAAATATTTCATTTAAAATTTCTTCTGAACTAACTTTACCAGTAATTTTATTTAAAAAATTTTGAACATTTTTTAAAGAATCAGCTAAAATTTCATAATTTTTATTTATTTTCCATTCAGACTTTGCAAAATATAATTCATTTAAAGATAGTTTTATTTCTTTAATATGTCTTTGTCTAATTAAAAAAATATTTTCCTGTGGAATTTTTATTATTTTATCAATATATTTTTTTAAAGAAGAATATAAATTTTCCAATCCTATTTTTTTTTTTATAGAAATAGAAATAGATTTTACATTTTTATAATAAAAAATTTCCGGATAAGATTTAAATGTTTTATCAATTTTATTAAAAACTAACAAAATATAAATATTAGAAGAAATATTTTTCAAATAATTATCAAATTTTTTAAGTTGATTTTCTTTATTTTTACTTAAATCAATTAAAAATAATAATATATTTGAATAATTAATTTCATTTTTTGCTAAATTTATACCTATATTTTCAATTTTATCTTTAGTTTTTCTAAGACCAGCAGTATCAGTTAATTCTATTAATTGTTGATATAAAATTATTTTACTATGTATTAAATCTCTAGTTGTACCTTTTATATTTGTTACAATAGAAGACCTTTTACATGATAAAAAATTGAATAAACTAGACTTACCAGAATTTGGAAATCCAGCGATAACTATTTTTATTCCATTTTTTAAAACTTCACTATTTTTAGAAATAAATATTGTTTTCTTTAAAGAAATAATTAATTTTTTTATAATATTTAATATATTACATTCTACATCTAAATCTATATTTTCATCTACAAAATTTAATTCTACTTCAATAATAGATCTTAAATTTTTTACTTTATTTATAATTTTATTAATATAAAATGAAAAATCTCCATTTAATGAATTTAATGAAGCTTTTACTGCAGCCTCAGAAGTTGAATGAATTAAATCTGAAATAGATTCTGATTGAATTAAATCAATTTTTTTATTCAAAAAAGATCTTTTAGAAAACTCTCCAGGCTCAGCTAGTCTTAAACCTTTTATTTTTAAAATATTTTTAATTAATAAATTTACAATAAAATTATTTCCATGTCCTTGTAATTCTAAAACATCTTCTCCTGTAAAAGAATTAGGAGAAGGAAACCAAATCGCAATTCCTTGATCAATAATATCTCCATTAAAATTGAAAAATTTAGAATAAACAGCGTATCTTGGTTTTATAAACTTTTTTAAAACATTTTTTAAAACTATAGAAGTTTTTTTTCCAGATATTCTAACAATATAAACTCCACCAATTCCTTGAGGAGTCGCTTGAGCTATAATCGTATCAGACATTTTTTTATCATTATATTTTCTTATTATATTTTTAATAATATAAAAAATTCAAAAAAAATAAAAACAAAAAAATAAAAAATATAAATTTTTTAATTTTTTATTATTTATATTAAAATTATTTTTTTTTATTTTTATTAAAATTTTTTAAAACTAACTTATGTTGAAAAATACTAACCATGTTATTAACTATATAGTATAGAACTAATCCTGAAGGAAACCATAAAAAAAACAAAGTAAAAAATATTGGAATTATAAATACTATTTTTTCTTGCAATGATACTATAGAACTAACATTTAATTGATTTTTATTAATTTTTTTATTAGAAGAGAATTTTTGAGTAAAAAACATTGTAATTCCCATAATTATAGGAAGAACATAAAATTTATCATAACTCGACAAATCCTGTATCCAAAAAATAAATGGTGAATGTCTTAATTCAACAGAATTTGTTAACATATAATAAAGAGAAAGAAAAATAGGCATTTGAAAAATTAAAGGTAATAATCCTGAAAATGGATTAATTTTTTCTTTTTTATATAATAAAATAATTTTTTCACTCATTTTTTTTTTATTATTATTATATTTATTTTTTAAATAATTTAATTTAGGCTGTAAAGATTTTAACTTTTCCATGGCAAGATATTGAGCGCGATTTAAAGGATATGTAAAAAAACGTACTATGATAGTAATTAGTATTATTGAAAATCCCCAATTTCCTATTATATTATGTAAAAAATTTAATAATTTAAATAAAGGTTGAGATAAAAACCATAAAAATCCGTAATCCACTGTCAAATCTAAATTTGGAGACAGTTCTTTCATATCTTTCTGAATCTCCGGACCAATCCAAAGTGATGAATTTATATTTTTTTTTCCATATTTTGGAACTAAAAACGAAGATGTATAATATCCAATTACTGCAATTTTAGAATTAATATTTTTAGTATATATTGTGTTCAATCCTAAATTTTTTGAAGGTACCCAAGCTGTAACAAAATATTTTTGTAACATTGCAATCCATCCAGAATGGATTTTTTTATACAAATTATCATTTGAAATAATTTTATCAAAATCATGTTTTTTATATTTTTGATCATCTGAAGAAAAAGCAGGACCTCTATAAGAATTTAAATTATGAGAACGATTTGAAATATTAGAATTATCAGAGTTTATTGTCTGAATAATTTCTCCAAAAACATTAAAATTTAATTTTTTATTGCTAAAATTATACACACTAAATTTTAATTGAATATCATATCTTCCTCTTTTAAAAATAAAAATTTTTTTATACTTTGTTCCATCTTCTTTTATACAAACCATTGGAACAACTAATGTATTATGATGTGGCAGTAATTCAAAAAAATTTTTTTTTGTATTATAATCTAACGAAATTTTTTTGTTATATGAATTTATTTGATTAAAACCACTTTTAACTTGATATAAAAAATTTGAATTTTTTTTTAACAATTGAAAATTTTTTATAGAATCTTTTGTTTCTTTATACTTTAATAAATCAACAATTTTTATATTTCCATTATGTTTATTAATAATAATTGAAAAAACATCTGTTTTAATTAAAACTTCTTGATTATTGTTTTCATGTAAAACATTTTGAAAACTATTAACATTTTCTTTTGAAGAAAAATTTTTTTTTTGTAAATAATTCTCTTTCTTAAAAAAATTCCATAAAAAAAAAGAAAATAACAAAAAAATAAAAATAAAAAAATTACGTTTAAAATACATTTTTATTCTCTTTTATTCATTTTTATTTAGTAAACTAAAAAATTTAAATTTCATAAAAATTTTTAAATTTGTAAAAAATTAGATTAAAAAAAATGAAAAATTTTAATCTAATTTTCAATATTTAAGAATTTATTAAATTTCAATAATAATTTAATTTTTTAAATTAAAAAAATATCTAGACCATAAATATTTTAATTTATTTAAGAAAATACGATTTTTATATCTAAATATTTTTTTTTTAACAATAACTACATAATCCATTAAAAGTAAGTTATTTTTATGAACTCTAAAAAATTCTCTTACTAATCTTTTAATATAATTTCTTTCAACAGAATTTCTTACATTTTGTTTAGAAATAGAAATTCCTAATCTAGGATAATTAAAATTATTAACTCGTCCTAAGATAATTATTTCATTAAATTGTACTTTATACGAATTTTTCAATACAAATTTATACTGCCTAGAAGTTAATAAACGAAAATTTTTATTTAAAGAATATTTAATCACAATAAATATAATTATTTAGATGAAATTGTTAAAAAATATTTTTTTTTAGAACGTCTACGAGATAAAATAAGACGACCATTTTTTGTTGACATTCGTGCTCGAAATCCATGTATTCTATTTCTTTTTAAAATAGATGGTTGAAAAGTTCTTTTCATAATTATAAAACCTAAATAAATTGAATATAAAATCAATAAAATCTTTTTAAAAACTTATTTTTTTAATATATATATTTTAAAATATATAAAAATAAAAGATTATTTTATTTAATAATAAATATTAAAACTAACAGCATTTATATTTTAATCCACATAGAATAAGTTAACATATTTTAAATACTTATTGAAAAAAAATATAAAATATTTTTATAAATATTGGAGTCTGAGAAATGTTTTTGTTAGTATGGAAAAAATGTTTAAATTATTTTAAAAAAAAATTATCAATAAATGAATTTAGCATGTGGATAAATCCATTAAAATTAAAAATTAAAAATTCAAAAATTATTCTTTATACATCAAATAAATTTACTTTACATTGGATAAAAGAAAAATACTTTAAAAAAATTAAAAAATTATTAAATTATTACCATGGAAATAAATCTCTAAAAATTAAATTAGAAATTCAAAAAAAAAAAAAAAAAAAAAATATATACTTATATAAAAAAATTTATAAAAAAAAAAAATGTAGTAATATTTATAAAAAAATATATAATTTTAAAAATTTTATTACTGGAAAATCTAATAAATTAGCATATAAATCAGCATATTTAATAGCTAAACATCCAGGAAAATTTTATAATCCATTATTTTTATATGGTAAGACGGGATTAGGAAAAACACATTTGCTTTATGCTATTAAAAATTTTATTATTAAAAATAAAAAAAATACTAAAATAATTTATATTAGTTCAGAAAATTTTGTACGAAATATGGTAAAATCTTTAAAAAATAATTCTATTGATAAATTTAAGAAATACTATAGGTCTACAAATATTTTATTAATGGATGACATTCAATTTTTTTCAAATAAAAAAAGATCACAAGAAGAATTTTTTCATACATTTAATGATTTAATAAAAAAAAAGAAACAAATAGTATTAACTTCTAATTGTTATCCAATTTCAATAAAAGGCATAAAAAATCGATTAAAATCTAGATTAGATTGCGGATTAAGTATTTGTATCAAACCACCAAAAATTCAAACAAGAATTTCTATTTTAGTAAAAAAATCATTAAAAAAAAATATATTTTTAAAAGATAAAATAATTTATTTTATAGCTAAAAAATTAAATTCAAATATTAGAGAATTAGAAGGTGCTATAAATAAAATAAAAGCATATGCTTTTCTAAAAAAAAAAAAAAATATTACTTTAAATTTTGTAAAAAACGCTCTAAAAGATTTATTTTTTGCAAAAAAAAAAAAAATTACTATAAATAAAATACAAAAAGTAGTATCAAATTATTATAATATCAAATTATCAGAATTATTATCAAAAAAAAAATCTCTTTCAATAATTCTTCCGCGACAAATAGCTATAAAAATTTCAAGAAAATTAACAACAAAAAGTTTAAAAGAAATAGGAGCATATTTCAATAAAAAAAGTCACACTACTGTAATATATTCATGTAAAAAAATAAAAACCTTATGTAATAATAATTCAAAAATTAAAAAAGATTATTATAACTTACTTAAAAAAATTTCTTAATAAAAAAATGAAATGTATAGTTGAGCAAAAAAATATTATTCAACCATTGCAAAAAATTAGTTCTTTACTAATAAAAAATAATCCTAATGAAATCCTAGGAAATATTTTAATTAAAATAACAAAATTGTATATTTTATTAATTAGTACAAATACAGAAATCGAAATAATTTATAAAATTTCAAATAATTATAACTGTAAACCAGGAAAGATAACTGTATCTGGAAGAAAAATGCTTGAAATTTTTAGAATAATTTCAAAAAAATCTTTAATATATATCAAATTAATTAATAAAAAACTTTATATAACTTCAAAAAATAGTAAATTTTCTTTATTAACTATTTCTGAAAAAAAATTTCCATACTTTAAAAAAATTGAATATAAAAAGAAAATTTATATAAATCAAAAAATTTTAAAAAATATGTTAGAATATACTTATTTTTCAATGTCTACTCAAGATATTAGATCTTACCTAAATGGAGTTTTTATAGAATTTAAAAAAAAATATATAAAATCCATTGCAACTAATGGACATAGAATGGCTATTTTTAAAAAAAAAAATAAAAAAAAATATTTAAATAAATTTTCGATAATATTACCTAGAAAAACAGTTATAGAATTAAATAAAATACTTATAAATAAAAAAAAGAAAATAAAAATTTTATATAACAAAAATAATATTCAATTTCATTTAAAAAATATTATATTTACATCAAAACTTATAAATAGTAATTTTCCAGATTTAAAACATATATTAATAAAAAAAAAAAAATATAAAATAAAAATTAATACAAATTTATTAAAAAAATCTTTATTTCACGTATCTATTTTAGTTCATGAACAAATTAAAGGTATTTTTCTTATATTTGAAAATAAAAAATGTACAATAATTTCACATAATCAAGAAGAACAAGCAAAATATAAATTTAAAACAGAATACAATTATAAAAAAAAAATAAAAATATCAGTTAATATAAACTATTTATTAGACATCTTAAAAATTTTAAAACATGATTTCATTTATTTTGTATTAGATAAAAAAATTAAATATTTACAAATTGAAGTCCCAGAAAAAAAAGAACTAAAATATATAATTTTACCATTATATCTTTAACAAAAAATTTTGAAACATAAAATTTATATGTTTAAATATATGTTTATTAAAAATTTTTAAAAAATATATAAAAAGAGAAAAAATGCAAAATAATTATAATTCATCAAATATAAAAATATTAAAAGGATTAGAAGCAGTAAAAAGACGTCCAGGAATGTATATAGGAGATACAGATGATGGAACTGGTTTACATCATATGGTTTTTGAAGTAGTTGATAATTCAATTGATGAAGCTCTTGCTGGATACTGTAATAAAATTATTGTATCAATACATGAAGATAATTCAATTTCAGTAGAAGATAATGGAAGAGGAATACCTGTCGATATTCATCCTGAAGAAGGAATACCTGCATCAGAAGTTATTATGACAATGCTTCATGCTGGAGGAAAATTTGATGATTATTCTTATAAAATTTCTGGAGGATTGCATGGTGTTGGAATATCTGTTGTAAATGCATTATCTAAAAAATTAAAATTAATAATTTTTAGAAATAAAAAAATATATCAACAATATTATTCTAACGGTAACAAAAAAAGTGAATTATTAATTATAGGAAAAAGTAAAAATACTGGTACAAAAATAAGATTTTGGCCAAATTCTAAAATTTTCAATAATATAATAAAATTTGAACATAAAATTATTTCTCATAGATTAAAAGAACTATCTTTTTTAAATCCAAATATTTCTATTATACTAATTAATAATATAAAAAAAAAAAAAAAAAAATATTATCACAAAGGTGGAATAAAAGAATTTATTCAATATATTAATAAAAATAAAAAATTTTTAAATCCTAAAAATTTATATTTTATTTCAAAAAAAAAATCTGTATCAGTAGAATTATCTATGCAATGGAATAATTCCTTTAAAGAAAAAATTCTTTGTTATACAAATAATATTCCTCAAAAAGAAGGAGGTAGTCACTTATCTGGATTTAAATCAGCTCTTACAAGAACAATAAATAACTACATTGATAAAGAAAAAATTAAAAAAAAAAATAAAATAAATATAATAGGAGATGATGTTCGAGAAGGTTTAATTGCAATTATTTCAATAAAAATAAACGATCCAAAATTTTCTTCTCAAACAAAAGAAAAATTAGTTTCCTCAGAAGTAAAACCGGTTATTGAATCTTTAATACATGAACATTTATTAGATTTTTTATTAGAAAATCCAAATGATACAAAAATAATTATTAATAAAATTATTGAATCAGCTACAGCAAGAGAATCTGCTAAAAGAGCAAGAGAAATTACAAAAAAAAAAAGTGCTCTAGAATTATCAGGATTACCTGGAAAACTATCTGATTGTCAAGAAAAAAATCCAATCTTCTCTGAAATATATTTAGTAGAAGGAGATTCTGCTGGAGGATCTGCAAAACAAGGAAGAAATAGAAAAAATCAAGCTATACTACCACTAAAAGGAAAAATATTAAATGTAGAAAAATCAACATTTGAAAAAATGCTTTCCTCTCAAGAAATAACATCAATAATTACAGCTCTTGGATGTGGTATAGGAAAAGAAAATTATGATTTAAAAAAACTACGATATCATAGTATTATAATTATGACAGATGCAGATACAGATGGTTCTCATATCAGAACATTACTATTAACTTTTTTTTATCGATACATGCCAGAAATTATTGAAAAAGGACACGTATATATTGCACAACCACCTTTATATAAAATTCAACAAGGTAAAAAAGAAAAATATATAAAAAATTATCTTTCAATGAAAAAATATCAAATTAAAATAGCCTTAAGAAATATTAAAATTGTAAGTAAAAAAATTAAATTTTTATCTAAATATTATAAAAAATTTAAAAAAATAATATATGATTATGTAAAAATAAAAAACTTGATTAAAAAAAAATATTCACTTCAATTTAAAAAAATATTAAATGAACTAGTTAAACATTATATATTAAAAAATTTAAAAAATAAAAAAAAAATAAAAAATTGGTTATTTTTTTTAATTAATAAACTTAATTCAAAATCAAAAAATCATTCAATATATTCATATAAAATTAAAAAAAATAAGGAAATAAAATATTTTGATTTATATATATATATAAAAATTTATGGACATGTAAAAAAATACTGTCTTACATATAAATTTTTTAAAAATAAAATTTATAATAAAATAAAAAAAATTCAAAAAAAAATTATATTTTTTAAAAAAAATAAAACTCAAATAATTAAAAAAAATCATAAAAAAAAAATTCGATTTAAATCTTTAAAAAAAACTTTATATTGGATAATGAAAAAATCTCATCAAAAAATCTTTATACAACGTTATAAAGGATTAGGAGAAATGAATCCATCTCAATTATGGAATACAACTATGAATCCAGAAACAAGAAGAATGATTCAAGTAAAAATAAAAGATGCTGAAAAAGCAAATAAATTATTTAGTATTTTAATGGGAGATTCTGTTGAACCAAGAAAAAAATTTATTCAAAAAAACGCATTACTAGCAGAAAATATAGATTTTTAAAAAAAATTAGCGGCAAAAAAAAAAGAAAAAATAAAAAAATAACAAATTGAAATAAAAATAAGTTAATAATAAATATTTTTTTTTAAAAAAAATAATAATAATAAACAAAATAAAATAAAAGCCGCTAAATATATAATTAAACACTATTAAATAATTAAATTATTTTTTTTTTTTTTTTTTTCTTATATTTTTTAGAAAAAAAATTTTTTTTAAAATATTATTGTATTTTTTTTTTATTTGATAATTATAATCAAAATCTTTATTTGTTTTATAACATAATTTAATCTTATTTTTTTTATTAATTAAATCAGTATTATTTAAATTTTTTGAATTAATAGCATAATTTGCTAATACATTTGTAATTTTTGGTTGAACTTCCAAAATTCCTTTAGATATATAAATATATTCTAAATTTCCATTCCGTAATTTTATATCAATTGATCCAGACTTAATAAAAGTCAATAATGGAGCATGATTTAAAAAAATACTTAAATCTCCATAAATTCCTGGAAATTTAACGCTTTTAACTTTTTTAGAAAAAATTTTTTTTTTTAAACTTACAATATTAAGAAAAAAACACATAATTTATTACATCCTAAAATATCTTAAATTAACTTTTATTATAAATTTTAAAATTATTAACTGCTTCGTTTACAGATCCAATCATATAAAAAAACCTTTCTGGTATATGATCATATTTTCCATTTAATATTTCTTTAAATCCTAAAATAGTATCATTTAAATTCACATATTTTCCAGAAATACCTGTAAACATTTCTGCTACAAAAAATGGTTGAGATAAAAATTTTTCAATTTTTCTAGCTCTTTCTACTAATAATTTATCTTTCTCAGATAATTCATCCATCCCTAAAATTGAAATAATATCTTTTAAATCCTCATATTTTTGTAAGATTAATTGAACTCTTCTAGAAACATTATAATGTTCTGAACCTACTACTTCTGGATTTAAATTAATACTAGATGAATTTAATGGATCTACAGCAGGATATATCCCTAAAGAAGAAATTTTTCTACTTAAAGTAATTATAGAATTTAAATGAGAAAAAGTTGCTACAGGAGAAGGATCAGTTAAATCATCTGCAGGAATATAAACAGCTTGTATAGAAGTAATTGAACCAGATTTAGTAGATGTAATCCGTTCCTGTAAAATACCCATTTCTTCAGAAAGAGTAGGTTGATATCCAACTGCAGATGGCATTCTTCCAAGTAATGAAGAAACTTCTGTTCCAGCTAAAATATATCTATATATATTATCTATAAATAATAAAACATCTTTTCCTTCATCACGAAATTTTTCTGCAATTGTTAATCCTGTAAAAGCAACTCTAAATCTATTACCCGGAGGTTCATTCATTTGTCCATATACTAACGAAACTTTATCTAAAACTTTAGAATCCTTCATTTCATTATAAAAATCATTTCCTTCTCTTACTCGTTCGCCAACTCCTGTAAACACAGAATACCCTTTATGTTCAATTGCAATATTTCTAATTAATTCCATCATGTTTACTGTTTTCCCAACTCCAGCACCTCCAAATAAACCAACCTTTCCACCTTTAGAAAAAGGACAAATTAAATCAATAACTTTTATTCCAGTTTCTAATATTTCATTTGTATGAGATTGATCTTCATATGCAGGAGGACTTCTATAAATTTCAGAATACTCAGAATTAATAATATTCTCTTTAGTAAAAATAGGACCTTTATTATCAATAGGTTCTCCTAAAACATTCATAATACGTCCTAAAGTATATTTTCCAACAGGTACTTTAATACAATGTTTTAAATCAAAAACTTTTTCTCCTCTTTTAATTCCATCTACTACACCCATAGCAATAGTTCTAACAATTTTAGATCCAATATGTTGCTGAACCTCTAAAATTAATGAATGAGATTTTTTTTTAACTTCTAAAATATGATAAATTTTTGGTAACTTTCCTTTAGAAAATTTTACATCAATAATCGGACCTATAATTTGAACAATTTTTCCAAAAAACATATTTAAAACCTCATATATCTAAATCCATTAAATAACAGATGCTCCTGAAATTATTTCAGTTAATTCTTGCGTAATACTATCTTGCCGAGCTTTATTATAAATTATTTGCAATTCTTGAATTAAATTAGAACTATTTTCAGAAGCATTTTTCATAGAAATTGTTCGTGAAGAATACTCACTAACTAAATTTTCTAAAAAACTATTATAAATCATAATTTTAAAATACTTCTTAAAAACTTTTTCTAATAATAACATTGAATTTGATTCATAAATATAATCCCAATTATTTTTATAAAAATTTTTTTTTATATTTATAGCAATAGGAAGTAACTGTTTAAAAACTGGTTTATAAGTAATTTTATTAAAAAACTTATTAAAAACTATAAAAACTTTATCAAAAAAATTTAATTTATAATCTTTAAATAAAATATTAGAAATTTTAAAAATATTTTTCGAAAAAGATTTTTTAAAAAAATTACAATTATAAATTTTAATTTTTTTTTTAAATTGACTTAAAAAATTATTTTCTTTTTTTCCAAAAATTATTAATTCATAAGAAATATTTTTAGATAAAAAATTTTTTAAATAAGGAAGAATAAATTTAAATAAATTATTATTTAAACTTCCACATAAACCTTTACTAGTTAAAACTACAATAATAATAACTTTTGTTATTTTTTTTTTTTTAAATAAAAAAATATTTTTTTGTTTTTGAATTTGTGATAAAAAAATTAAATTTTTTGTAATTTTTTTTAAAACATCTAAGTATGGAAAAATTTTTTTTTTTTTTAATTCTAATTTTTTCATTTTAATAATAGAAATCATTTCCATAGCTTTAGTAATTTTCTTAATACTTGAAAAACTAACAATTTTATTTTTTATACTTTTTTTGTTAATCATTAAATAAAACCTTATTTTTAAAAAAAAATTTAATTACATTATAAATTTTCTTTTTGAAAAGAATTAAGTAATTTTTTAAATGCAATTTTTATATCATAAGTATATTTTTTACATTTATTAATCTTTTTATACAAAAAAATAAAATTTTTTTTAAAATAATTAATAATATTTTTTTTAAAAAATATAATATTTTTTAATTTAATTTTATTCAAAAATTTACTTTTAATAGAAAATAATAAGATGGATTGATCAGAAATTGATAAAGGTGTATATTGTTCTTGTTTTAATAATTCAATTATTTTACGACCAAAATTTAATTGATTTTGAGTTTCTAAATCTAAATCTGAAGAAAATTGAGAAAATCCTTCTAACTCTTTATATTGAGCAATAATAGATCGAATTCCAGATGATAATTTTTTTATAATATGTGTTTGAGCTGAACTTCCTACTCGAGATACAGAAATTCCAAAATTTACAGCAGGTCTAATCCCTGAACAAAATAAATTTGATTCCAAAAATAATTGTCCATCTGTAATTGAAATAATATTCGTAGGAATAAAAGAAGAGACATCTCCTAATTGTGTTTCTATAATTGGTAAAGCAGTTAAAGAACCTGTTTTATTGACTACTAAATTTTTAGTTTTTTTTAAAATATAATTTTTATTAACTTTAGAAGATCTTTCTAACAATCTTGAATGTAAATAAAAAATATCTCCAGGATACGCTTCTCTACCAGGAGGTCTTCTTAATAACAGAGAAATCTGTCTATAAGATATTGCATGTTTAGAAAGATCATCATAAACAATTAAAACATCTTCTCCTTTATCTCTAAAAAATTCTCCCATAGAACATCCAGAATATGGAGCTAAATATTGTAAAGAAGCTGAATCAGATGCAGAAGCTACAACAATAACTGTATTATTTAAAGCATTGTTATCATCTAATACATTAACAACATTTAAAACAGTAGACATTTTTTGACCAATAGAAACGTAAATAGATTTTACACCAAAATTTTTTTGATTAATAATCGTATCAATAGCTAAAGAAGTTTTTCCAGTTTGTCTATCTCCAATTATTAATTCTCTTTGTCCTTTTCCAATAGGTATCATTGAATCAATTGATAAATAACCAGTTTGAATTGGCTCATTAATTAATTTTCTATCTATTACATTAGGTGCTGGATTTTCTATTTTTGAATATCCATTATTTATAATATCTCCTTTTCCATCAATAGGAATACCAAGAGGATTTACAACTCTTCCTAAAAAATTATTACCAACTGGAATTTCTAAAATTTGTCCTGTACACTTAATTTTCATTCCTTCATAAATATTTTCAAAACTTCCTATAACAACAGCGCCTACAAAATTTTTTTCTAAATTTAAAACAATTGCATATATATCTTTTGATAACTTCAAAAGTTCTCCATACATAGCATCATATAAACCATTAATTTTTATAATGCCATCTATAACAGAAACAATTTTACCTTCACTATAAATATTTTTTTTAAAATTAAAATCTAAAATTTTTTTTTTTAAGATTTCACTAATCTCTACAGAATCTATCTGCATGTTTATTTCTCTTATGTTTGTATAAAATATTTTAAAGATTTTAAATAATTTTTAATAGAATAATCAATAATTCTTCCATTAATAGAAATCAAAAATCCTCCAATTAATTTTTTTTTTTTAATAATTTTTAAATTAATTTTTTTATATTTGAAAATTTTTTCTAAAGAATTAATAATATTATTTTTTTGTGTTGAATTAATATTATGAGAAATTTTTAAAATAACATCAGTGATGTTTTGATATTTTTTATAAATTTTTTTATATTCTTTAAAAATTTTAAATAACAAAAAAAATCTATTATTTTTACATATTATTTTTAAAAAATTTTTTTCATAATTATTCATATTAAATTCATTTAAAAAAAAAATTAAAATTTCATATACTTTATCTGGATTTAAGTATCCAAAACATAAAATTTTTAATTTTTTTTGAATTGATAAATATCCCAATATCTTTAAAAATTTGTTCCAACGATTAAAATTTTTTTTTTTTAAAGCAACATAAAAAATAGATTTAGCATAAGAATGAACTAAATTTTTTTTACAAATCATAACTTAAAAACCTTTAAAATTTAAATTAAATTCATTAATTATTTTATTTATATAATTTTTTGATAATTTTTCACAAAGAATTTTTTCAGAAATTTGAATAGCTAAAAATACTGAAAATTTTTTTAATTTTTTTTTTTCTTTTTGATATTTTATTAATAGTTCTGCAGTAGTACGGTTAATAATTTTATTTTTTTCAAATAAAGCTTGTTTAATTGATTCTTTTATTATTAAATTTTTTTTATAATTTTCTTTTTTAAGTATTTCTATAGATTTATTTTTTAAATAAATAATTTTTTTAGAAATTTTTTTATTAACTAAAAGCAGTTTTTTTTTAGCTTTTTGAACTGAAAGTATGGATTTATAAACTTTTTTTTGTCTTTTTTTTATAACTTTCATTACAGGAGGCCAAATAAATTTCATACAAAAATATACAAATAAAATAAAAGATAAAAATTGTCCAAAAATTGTTGCATTAATGTTCATAAATTATTACTTTTCCTAATATAAATATAAATCTATAAAATTAAAACTATTAATAAAATATATATAAAATTTTTTTAAAAAACATAAATTTTAAAAATATTCTTAATAAATTAAGAAATTCCAAAAATCATATATAAACCTAAACCAACAGTTATCATAGGAATTGCATCAACTAAACCCATTACAATAAAAAATTGAGATCTTAAAACTGGAATAGAATCTGGTTGTCTTGCTGCTCCTTCTAAAAATTTTCCTCCTAAAACACCAATACCAATAGCAGCTCCAATAGCACCTAAACCAATCATAATAGCCGCTGAAAGATAAATAAAACTTATATCAACATTTCCCATTTAAAACCTCTAAATTTCAATAAAATTATAAATTATTTAATGTTTTTCTATAGCAGTAGAAATATAAACAATTGTCAAAACCATAAAAATTAAAGCTTGTAAAAAAATTATTAAAATATGAAAGATAGCCCATGGAACATTTAAAATCCATTGAATCCACCAAGGAAGAAAAGCAGAGATTAATAAAAAAATTATTTCTCCAGAATACATATTTCCAAAAAGACGTAAACCTAATGAAATTGGTTTAGAAACAAGAGATACAAATTCTATAAAAAAATTAAAAAAGTATAAAAAAACATTATTAAAAGGTTGACAGAACAAACTTTTTAAAAATCCAAAAATCCCTTTACTTGAAATATTATAAAATAAAATTAAAAAAAATACACCAAAAGATAAAGCAAAAACAGTATTTAAATCTGTAGATGGTACAACTTTGATATGAGAAATATGAAAAAAATAATTAAAAAAATAAGGAAAAAAATCTACTGGTATTAAATCCATTAAATTCATTAAAAATATCCAAACAAAAATAGTTAAAGATAAAGGTGCAATAAAATTATTTTTAGTATGAGGATATAATTCTTTTACATTTTTATTAATAAAATTAACAGAAATCTCAACAATGGACTGCAATTTTCCTGGAACACCTAGAGTTAAATTTTTTGAAATTATATAAAAAAAAAATAAGAAAAAAAAACCTAAAAATAATGAAAAAAAAATAGAATCACAATTTAAAATAAAAAAATTATTACTCGTATCTTGAACGTTTAAAAATTTAAATGTTTTTAAATCTAATTGAAAATTTTTTAAATGATGACTTATATATTCTTTTGGATTAAATATAATTTTAGAAAACATTATAATTCTCTGACCCTATAAAAAATTTTTTAAAAATAAAAAATATTTAAAAAATACATTTCTTTAAATTATTTTCTTTAAAAAAATACTTAGTAAAATATAAATTATTTATTAATAAATCGAACTTAAAATTTGAAGTTGTTTTATTACACGATTTTAAATATACACTATATACTATTTTTTCTAAAATAATTTATTTTTTTTAATATTTTTTTTTTTTTAAGATAAATTAAAATTATGGAAATTGCTGCAGGAGTAATTCCAGAAATTCGAGATGCTTGTCCGATAGAAAAAGGACGATAACAATTTAAAATTTTTATAACTTCTGTTGATAATCCATTCACAGAATTATAATCTATATCCATAGGTAATAACTTATTTTCATTTTTTAAATGATTTTTTATTTCTTTAATTTGACGTAAAATGTAACCTTTATATTTTAATTGTATCTCAATTTGTTTTAAAACTTCATAATCAAATAAAATATGAGATTTATAAATACCTAATTTAATTAATTTATCAATATTAATTTCAGGTCTAATAAGAACTTTATATAAATTAGTTTTGGAAATAATTGGATTTGATAAAAATTTATTAATTTTTTTTGAAAAGGAAGAATTAGGTTTTATTTGAAAAGATTTGATAAATTTTTTTTCATTTTTAATATTTTTTAATTTTTGAATATAACGCATCCATCTAAAATTTTTAACTAAACCTAATTTTCTCCCAATTTTTGTTAATCTTAAATCCGCATTATCTTCTCGAAGTAATAATCTATATTCAGCTCTAGAAGTAAACATTCTATAAGGTTCAGTGATTCCTTTAGTGCATAAATCATCAATTAAAACTCCAATATATGACTGATCTCGTCTAGGATACCAAAATGGTTTTCCTAAAGCATAAAGTGCTGCATTAATTCCAGAAATTATACCTTGTGCAGCTGCTTCTTCATAACCAGTAGTTCCATTTATTTGTCCAGCAAGAAAAAATCCAGGAAAAAATTTTGATTCTAAAGTTAATTTTAAATCTTTTGGATCAAGATAATCATACTCAACGGCATATCCTGGTTGTAAAATTTTTAAATTCTTAAATCCTTTAATAGTTTTTAAAAATTTCATTTGAATATTTATAGGTAAACTAGTAGAAATACCGTTTGGATAAATTATTTTATTTTCTAAACTTTCCGGTTCTAAAAAAATTTGATGTCTGGAACGATCAGGAAATTTTTTAATTTTATCTTCTATTGAAGGACAATAACGTGGTCCAACACCTTTAATTTTTCCAGAATAAACTGGACTAAGTTTTAAATTATCATAAATAATTTTATGCGTATTAGAATTTGTATAAGTTATATAACAAGACATTTGTTTTAATAATTTATTATTAAAACTTAAAAATGAAAAAAAAGGAGTAGGAAAATCTCCAATTTGTTCTTCTAAATTTATAAAATCAATACTTTTTCTACATATTCTTGGAGGAGTGCCTGTTTTAAGACGTTTTATTGTAAATGGAAAACTTTTTAATTTTTTAGAAAGTAATATCGATGATTTATCATTTAATCTTCCCCCTATAATTGTTTTTTTTCCTATATAAATTTTTCCATTTAAAAAAGTTCCAGTAGTCAAAATAATAGATCTTGAATAAAATTTTAATTTTTCTAATGTTAATACACCAACAATTTTATCATTTTTCATAATAAAATCAATAACTTCTTGCTTTAAGATAAATAATCTTTTTTGAGAAAATAAATATTTTTTTACAACATTAGAATAAATATTTCTATCTAATTGCACTCTAGTAGAACGTACAGCTGGACCTTTTTTAGAATTTAATACTCTAAATTGTATTCCAGATTCATCAGCAAAAATTCCCATAAATCCACCTAACGCATCAATTTCTTTTACAAGATGACTTTTTCCTATTCCTCCAATTGCTGGATTACAAGATAAAGAACCCAAATTTTTAATATTTTGTGTTAATAAAAGTGTTCTACATCCAAGTCTAGATGAAGCTAAACATGCTTCAATTCCAGCATGACCGCCTCCAATAACAATTACATCGTAATTATAATCTAATACACTCATACTTTTTAGTAACTCATTTCTATTAATAATATATTTCTATTATAAAAGAACTAATTTACTTTTTAAAGAATAAAAAAAATATAAAAAATAAAAGAAATAAAAAGATAAAAGAAAATAAAATAAATAAAAGATAAAAGAAATAAAAGATAAAAATAAATAAAAAATTATTATAGGATATTAAAATTTTGTCTTAAATAATTTAATATTTTTTTTTAAAATATAGTTTTTTTTGTTTAAAAATTATGTCTATAAATTGTTCATATGTTGTTTTTTTAAAATTTTTTAAAAAAAACATTGATTTTGTTTAAAAAAGATATATTATTATTAATATATAAAAAATTAAAAAAAAAAGGATAAAAATTTTATTATGAATAATAAAAAAATAAAAAAAATAAAAAATTTTCTAATTTTTTTTTTTTTTATATTAGTTTTAATAAGTCTTTTTTTTTTAAAAAATATTATTTTTTTTAATAAGAAAAATGAAATTGATTTTATTACATATAAAAATTATACAGATTATGCAAGTAAAAAAAATTTAAAGTCTTTTTATTTAAAAAATAAAGGTATGTTTAAATATTTTTCTTTATTAAAATATTTAAAAAAAAATTTAAAAAATAATGATATAACTTTTATATTAAAAAACTTTAAAAATAATAAGTATCTTACAAAAAATAATCTTATAAATAATATTTTATATTTTAGAATGTTTAGAATTTATTCAAATATGAAAAAAAATAATTTATCTATTTATTATTTAAATCAAATGAAAGACTATCCATGGATTGATTTTTCTATGTCATATAAAAACAAAATTTTAAAAAAAATAAAAAATGAAAAAAAATAATTTTTAATAATTTTTTTAAATAACAAACATAAATATTTTTATTTAAACAAACTTGTATATAATAAAAAAATTTTTGATTAGGTTAATTAATGAATTTAACTATTTCTCTCATTGGTTGTAAAAATGTAGGAAAATCTACATTATTCAATAGTTTAATTAAAAAAAAAAAATCTTTAGTTTTAAAAAAATATAAAAAAGGTTTAACTAGAGATCGACAAAAAAGTTTTTTTTTATTAGATAATAAAGTTATTAATATCATTGATACTGCTGGTTTTTTTACTCCTAAAAATAAATTTGAAAAAGAAATTTTTTTACAAATTATTTTAGCTATAAAAGAGTCTGATATTATATTTTTTATCGTTAATGCAAAAAATGGTTTTACAGATTTAAATCAAGAAATTTGTAGGTTTTTAAAAAAGAAAAATAAAAAAATTGTTTTAATTATTAATAAAATTGATCAAATTCAAAATTTTGATTTTTTAAATGAATTTTATAATTTTGGAATCAAAGAAATTTATAAAATATCTGCTATAAATTTAAAAGATATAAAGTTTTTAAAAAAAAAAATTTTAATTTTAATTAAAAAAAATAAAAAACTGAAATTAAAGTTTAATAAAAAATATGTAAAACAAGATAAAAAAAAAATTAAAGTATCTATCATTGGAAGACCAAATTCTGGAAAATCTACTTTAATTAATTTTTTAATGAAAGACCAAAAAAGATTAATAACTTCAAATATTTCTGGAACGACAAGAGATACTGTTTTAGTGTCAACAATATATAATAATATAGAATATAAATTTTTTGATACTTTAGGAATAAGAAAAAAATCTAAAATTAAAAGTATTATTGAAAAAAATTTTGTTATCAAATCAATTAAAACATTAAAAAAAGTTGATTTATCAATTTTAGTATTAGATGCATCAGAAAAAATTATTTCAAATCAAGATTTAGTCTTATCAAATCTAATATTTAAAAATAAGTGTTCTATGATAATTTTAATTAATAAATGGGATTTACTAACAAAATCTGAAAAAATTGATTTTAAAAAAACATTTTATTTTCGTTTTCGTTTTATTAAAAATATAGAATATAAATTTGTATCTTTTTTATATACTAAAAATATTAGATTTATTGTTTTAAAATTAATCAAAAAAATTTATTTTTCAACTATAAAAAAATATAATAGTTCATTATTAACAAAAATTTTGTATGAAGCTGTAAACAAACAAAAACCAGCATGTTCTTTAAAAAAAAATAGAGCAAAGTTAAAATATGCTCATTCTGGTGGAATAAATCCACCAATTATTATAATACATGGAAATAAATTAAACGATTTATCTAATTCATACAAAAAATATTTAAGCAATTTTTTTACTTCAAAATTGAATATTTTTAGTACTCCAATATTTTTACAATTTAAAAACAGTAAAAATCCATTTTCAAAAAAAAAATAAAAAAAATTTTTAATTTATTTTTTTTTAAATATGATTTGAAGTATATAAAGGTATTTTAACTTCTATATCTGATTCACCAATTTTTGCTTGACATGATAATCTACTTTTTTCAGTTAATCCCCATGCTTTATCTAAAACGTCTTCTTCTTTTTCTTTTATTTTTGATAATGTCAAGAATCCTTTTGAAATTATACAATGACATGTACTACAAGAGCATGATTTTTCACAAGCATGCTCAATATTTATTTTATTTTTTAAAGCTACATCTAAAATTGATTCTCCCTTTTTTGCATTAAAAGAACCACCTTTAGGTAGTAATTTTTTATGTGGTAAAAATTTTATTTTTGGCATGTTTAGAAACTCTTTTTTATTAGTGAATATTTTAATTTTTAAAAAAATTAAATTTAATTATATTTTTTTGTAGTTTATTTATTTTTTTTTAAATATTTTAAACAAAAATTTTTTTTATTTAAAAAATTTCTTATATTTATTACATTTTTTTTTCTAATTTTTTAATTATTTTCTTTAAAAAAATTATTTTCTGAAATATTAAAAATGCTTTTTTCCAACATTTTTTTATAATTTTTTCTTTTATTTTATTAAAATATTTTTTATGAGTGTTTTTTATTTTTTTATAAAATTTGTTATCTTTTTTTATTTTTTTATTATTTATGTTAATTTTTTCTAATTTTTTGAAATATTTATATTGTTTTTTTAAAAATGACTGATTTAAACGATTTTTATTATTTATATGTTTTAAATCATATCCTTTTAATTTTAAAATATATTTTATTCTTTTAATCGGATTTTTTAATATTTCATAGCCTTTATTAATATGAATTGATTTTTTTAATATTTTTTTTTGTTTTTTTTTTGAATAATTTATATAAAAATCTGGATGGTATTTTTTTTGTAAAGAATAATACTTTTTAGAAAGATCTTTTTTTTTTATATTAAATTTAATAGGTATTTCAAAATAATTAAAATAATTCATTTAGTTTCCATATATTATTTATAAATATTTTTAAAAAAAAATAAAAAATTTTATTTTAATTTATTTTTTTTTTTATAATCTTTAATTGCTTCTTTAATTGCACTTTCTGCTAAAATTGAACAATGTATTTTTACTGGAGGCAAACTTAATTTTTTTGCTATTTTTTTATTTTTTATTTTACTTGCAGAGTTAATAGATTTTCCCTTAATCCATTCTGTTATTAATGAGCTGGAAGCGATTGCAGAACCACAACCATATGTTTTAAAGCGTACATCTTTGATAATTCCTTTTTTATTAACTTTTATTTGTAATTTCATTACATCTCCACATGCTGGAGCACCAACTAGTCCATTACCTATTTTTTTACTTTTTTTATTAGAAAATGATCCTACATTTCTTGGATTTTCGTAATGATCAATAACTTCTTTACTGTATGACATATTTATCCTTTTGTTTTTTTTTATATATTTAATTTTTTAGAAAAATATTAACATTTTATTTATGTTTTCCAAATAACTTTATCTAAATTTACTCCTTCTTGAAACATTTCCCATAATGGAGATAAATTTCGTAATTTTTTTACAGATTTTTTTATTAAATTAATTGTAAAAATAATATCTTTTTTTGTTGTAAATCTTCCTATTGAAAATCTTATAGAACTATGGGCTAATTCGTCTTTTAATCCTAGAGATTTCAATACATAAGAAGGTTCTAGACTAGCGGATGTACATGCTGATCCAGATGATATGCCAATTTCTTTTAATGACATAATTAAAGATTCTCCTTCAATATAATTAAAACTAATGTTTATAATATGTGGAACACAAATTTTTAAATCAAGATTACTATTCAAATTAATTTCTTTAATTTGTGATAATCCATTCCATAATATATCTCTTAATTTTTTTATTTTTAAATAATCTAATTTTTGTCTTTTTTTTGAAATTTTACATGCTTCACTCATTCCTACAATTTGATGAACAGGTAATGTTCCTGATCTCATACCTCTTTCATGCCCTCCACCATGAATTTGTGGATATATTCTAACTCTAGGTTTTCTTTTAATATATAATACTCCGATTCCTTTTGGGCCATAAATTTTATGAGCTGAAAAAGATAATAAATCAATTTTAATTTTTTTTACATCAATAGATATTTTACCAATACTTTGTGTTGCGTCTGTATGAAAGAAAACATTTTTTTTTAAACAAATTTTTGATATTTTTTTAATATTTTGTATCACTCCTATTTCATTATTTACATGCATAATTGATACTAATATTGTTTTATTTGTAATTTTTTTTTTTAATTCATTAATATCTATTAATCCGTTTTTTTTTGGAGTTAGATATGTTATTTTAAATTTTTTACTTTCAAGATATCTACATGTATCTAAAACTGATTTATGTTCTGTTTTACTTGTAATAATATGATTTCCTTTATTTCTATAAAATGATGCGATTCCTTTAATCGATAAATTATTTGATTCTGTTGCACCTGATGTGAAAATAATTTCACGAGGATCTGCATTAATTATTTTAGCTATTTCAAATCTTGAAATATTTATGTGTTCTTCTGCTATCCATCCAAATTTATGTGATCTAGATGAAGAATTTCCAAATATTCCATCTATAGTGAGGTATTTCATCATTTTTTTTGCTACAATAGGATCTATGGGAGTAGTAGAAGCATAATCTAAATAAATTGGAAGTTTCATTTTTTTTTTTACTCTTTAAAAAATTTTAATTTTTTAGTATCTGTAATTATTTTTTTTAGAAATTTAAAAAATATTTTTATAAATATTTGACTATTAAATTGCTAGTATAATATATTATTATGACAAATTAAAAAATTATTCTATTAATAACATTGAAAATTTTTTTTTAATAGTATTTTCTTTATAAAGTTATTTTTTTATGTATAATTAATTATAAAATTAATAAAAGGGCGTAGTTCAATTGGTAGAGCATCGGTCTCCAAAACCGACTGTTGGGGGTTCAAATCCCTCCGCCCTTGTAAAATTTTTTAATATATGATAGGAAAAGAAATTAATTATTAAAATGTTTAAATTTTTAGAGTATTAATTAATTTTAAAATTAATTTTTTATTTAATATTTTTTTATTTATAATTAATTTTTTTTAAAATATTTTCTATTAATTTATTTTTAATATATAATTTATAGGATAGAAATTATGCCGGAATATCGTTCTAGAAAAACTACTCATGGAAGAAATATGGCTGGTGCAAGATCTTTATGGAGAGCTACTGGAATGACTGATGAAGATTTTGGAAAACCTATAATAGCAGTGGTTAATTCTTTTACAGAATTTGTTCCAGGTCATATTCATTTAAGAGAAGTTGGAAATTTAATATCCAAAAAAATATATAAAGAAGGAGGAGTTCCAAAAGAATTTAATACAATTGCAATTGATGATGGAATTGCTATGGGACATTCAGGAATGTTATATTCTTTACCATCACGTGAATTAATTGCAGATTCTATAGAATATATGATTAATGCGCATTGTGTAGATTCTATGATATGTATTTCGAATTGTGATAAAATTACTCCTGGAATGTTAATGTCTTCTTTAAGATTAAATATTCCAACAGTTTTTGTTTCTGGCGGGCCAATGGAAGCAGGTAAAAATCTTAATTTAAAAGGTAAATTTTTAAAAAATTCTAAGTTAGATTTAGTAGATTCTATTATGAGCAGTGAAAATTCTAATTTTTCTGATTTAGAAGTAGATAAAATAGAAAAATCTGCTTGTCCTACATGTGGTTCTTGTTCTGGAATGTTTACTGCAAATTCTATGAATTGTTTAGTTGAAGCTTTAGGATTAGCTATTCCAGGTAATGGTACTTTATTAGCTACACATGTGGATAGAAAAAAATTATTTTTAAATGCTGCAAAATTAATTGTAAAAATAACTAAAAGTTTTTATAATTTAAATAATTATTCTATGTTACCACGTAATATTGCAAATAGAAAAGCCTTTAAGAATGCTATTTCATTAGATATTGCAATGGGTGGTTCAACTAATACTGTTTTGCATTTATTAGCAGCTGCTCAGGAAGGAAAAGTAAATTTTAATTTAAATGATATAGATTATTTATCAAGAAAAATACCTCATTTATGTAAAGTTTCTCCAAGTACTTCAATTTATCATATGGAAGATGTTCATAGAGCTGGAGGTGTAATATCTATATTGTCTGAATTAAATAAAGGAGGTTTAATTAATTCAAAAATAAAAAATGTTCTTGATTTATCTTTAGAAAAAACATGTAAAAAATTTGATATTTCTATAACAAAAAATTTAAAAGTTAAAAAAATGTTTTCAGCAGGTCCAATGGGAATAAGAACAATTAAACCATATTCGCAATCTTTTCGTTGGAAATACTTAGATTTAGATAGAAAAAATGGATGTATAAGATCTATTAAAAATTCTTATAATAAAGATGGAGGATTAGCTGTTTTATATGGAAATTTAGCAATTGATGGTTGTATAGTAAAGACTGCTAGTATTAATAAAAAAATGCATAATTTTCAAGGTTTAGCAAAAGTTTTTGAATCACAAGAAGAGGCATCATTTGCAATATTAAATAAAAAAATTAAAAAAGGAGATGTTATTGTTATAAGATATGAAGGACCAAAAGGTGGTCCAGGCATGCAAGAAATGTTGTATCCAACAACTTATTTAAAATCTATTGGGTTAGACAAATATTGTGCTTTAATAACTGATGGAAGATTTTCTGGAGGAACTTCAGGTTTATCTATAGGACATATATCTCCCGAAGCTGCAAATAAAGGTTTAATAGCATTGGTTCGTGATAATGACTTAATAGATATAAATATTAAAAATAGAACTTTAAAATTATTAATTTCTAATAAAGAGATAAAAAAGAGAACAAAAAAAGAATTATTAAAAAAAAATCCATTTTTTCCAAAAAATAGAAAGCGTAAAATATCATCTGCTTTAAAATTTTATTCAGTATTTGCAATGAGTGCAGATAAAGGTGCAATTAAAGATAAGAAAAAGTTAAAAAATTTTTAAATATTAATTATAAATATATATTTTTTTAAATTATTTTAATGAATATACTTTTTTTATCAATCAATAGGATTATTTTAAATATGCTAAATTATTTTAATACATTAAATTTTCGCCAGAAAATTAAAGAGTTAAAAAACTGTAAATTGATAAAAAAAGAACATTTTTTAAATGGATTAAAAATTTTAAAAAATAAAAAAATTGTTATAATAGGATGTGGTGCTCAAGGTTTAAACCAAGGTTTAAATATGAGAGATTCTGGATTAAATGTTTCTTATGCTTTAAGAGAAAAAAGTATAAAATCAAAAAATAAATCTTGGTTAAGAGCTGTAAATAATAATTTTTATGTAGATGTATATGAAAAAATTATTCCAAAAGCTGATTTAGTAATTAATTTAACTCCAGATAAACAACATGATTCTGTAGTTAAAAAATTACAATTTTTAATGAAAAGAAATTCTGTTTTAGGTTATTCGCATGGTTTTAATATCATAGAAATGGGTACTGTTATTAGAGATGATATTACTGTTATCATGGTTGCTCCAAAATGTCCTGGAACTGAGGTTCGTGAAGAATTTAAAAGAGGTTTTGGAGTTCCAGCTTTAATTTCTGTACACAATAAAAACAATATTTTAAACAATGGTCTAGAATATGCAAAAGCATGGGCATTTTCTATTGGATCTCATAAAGCTGGAGTTTTATATTCATCTTTTTCAGCTGAAGTGAAATCTGACCTCATGGGAGAACAAACAATATTATGTGGATTATTACAGGTTGGTTCCATAGCGTGTTATAAATATCTTGTAAAAGAAGGTCATGATTCAGGATATTCTGGTAAATTAATACAAAATGGTTGGGAAGTTATGACGGAGTCTTTAAAACATGGAGGTATTACTTTAATGATGAATAGATTATCAAATCCTTCAAAAATTAGAGCTTATAAATTGTCTCAACGATTAAAAAAAATTTTTACTCCTTTGTTTAGAAAACATATGGATGATATTCTTTCAGGAGAGTTTTCATCAAGGATGATGAAAGATTGGAATAATAACGATAAAAAATTAATTTTTTGGAGAAATAAAACCAAACTTTCAAGTTTTGAAAATTCTCCATTTTGTTCAAAAGAAATTGTAGAAGAAGAATATTTTGAACATGGACTGTTTATGATTTCTCTTTTAAAGGCAGGAATTGAATTAGCTTTTGAAACAATGGTTGAATCAGGAATTTGTAAAGAATCAGCATATTATGAATCTTTACATGAATTACCTTTAATTGCAAATACTATTGCAAGAAAAAAATTATTTGAAATGAATCTTGTTATATCTGATACTGCTGAATATGGTAATTATTTATTTTCAAAGAATGCTATTCCTTTATTAAAAAAATTTATGTTTAAATTAAAATATGGAGATTTAGGGAATATTTTAATTTCAAATAAAGTGGATAACATTACTTTAAAAAAAATTAATGAAAAAATTTATAATCATCCAATTGAAAAAGTAGGAAGAAATTTAAGAAAGTATATGATCGATATGAAAAGAATAAAATTTAATTCATAATAAAAATTTGTATCATTAATTATTTTCTTATTTTATTTAAATTTTTAAATTTATATTTTTTTTCTTATATTATTTTTTAAATATATTTTTTTTAATAATAATTTTTTATTATATATTATTAATAATTAAAATTTATTTATATAATATAAGAAAAAAATAGATTTTAAAAAAATCTATTTTTTTATAAGAAATATTTATATAAAAAATAAAATTTTTAATTTTTATATTTATAAAAATATTATAGAGATTTAGTAAATGAAAAAAATAATAAAAGATTTATCAGAAAAAGATTTTGAAAAATATATTTTAAATAACAAAAAATATGTTTTAGTAGATTTTTGGGCTGTTTGGTGTGCTCCATGTAAAGTTTTATCTATAGTATTAAAAGATATTTTTAATGAATATAATAATAAATTAGATATTATAAAATTAGATATTGAAAAAAATTCAAATATTACAAAAAAATATTCCATTCAAAGTGTACCTACTTTAATATTATTTAAAAATAATAAAATTCTTTCAAAAAATATAGGTTCTTGTTCAAAAGAAAAATTGAAAATTTTTTTAAATCAACATATTAAATAATTTTTTTGTAAAAAAATTTTAAAATTTTATATATATAAAAAAAAAGATTCGTTTTTTTTTAATTATTTTTTTTAGATTTTTAAAGTTTTTATTTTAAATTAATATATTTTAAATAAAAACTTTTTTAAATAACAATTCCTTTGATTTTTATTAAGAACTCATTATTATGAATTTTACTGCCCTTAAAAATACATCCATTTCAAAATTAATTATACTTGGCGAAAATATGGGTTTAGAAAACCTTTCTCGCATGAGAAAACAAGATATTATTTTTACTATTTTAAAAAATTATGCGAAAAGTGGAGAAAACATTTTTGGTAATGGAGTCTTAGAAATACTACAAGATGGATTTGGATTTTTAAGATCTTCTGATAGTTCTTATCTTGCTGGTCCAGATGATATATATGTTTCGCCGAGTCAAGTACGTCGATTTAATTTAAGAACAGGAGATACAATTTCAGGAAAAATAAGACCTCCAAAAGATGGAGAAAGATATTTTGCTTTGTTAAAGGTAAATAAAATAAATTATGATAGACCTGAAACTTCTAGAAATAAAATTTTATTTGAAAATTTGACACCTTCTCATGCAAATTCTAGATTGAGAATGGAAAGAGGTAATGGATCTACAGAAGATTTAACTGCTCGAGTTTTAGATTTAGCTTCTCCTATTGGAAAAGGACAAAGAGGTTTAATTGTAGCTCCTCCAAAGGCTGGAAAAACGATCTTATTACAGAATATTGCTCAAAGTATTGCTTATAATTATCCAGATTGTTTATTAATGGTTTTATTAATTGATGAACGTCCAGAAGAAGTAACTGAAATGCAAAAATTGGTTAATGGAGAAGTTATTGCATCAACTTTTGATGAACCAGCTTCACGTCATGTACAAGTTGCAGAAATGGTTATTGAAAAAGCAAAGAGATTAGTTGAACATAAAAAAGATGTTATAATTTTGTTAGATTCAATTACTAGATTAGCTCGAGCATATAATACAGTTGTACCTTCTTCTGGAAAAGTTTTAACAGGTGGAGTTGATGCAAATGCTTTGCATAGACCAAAACGTTTTTTTGGAGCTGCTAGAAACGTTAAAGAAGGAGGAAGTTTAACAATTATTGCTACTGCTTTAGTGGATACTGGTTCTAAAATGGATGAAGTTATTTATGAAGAGTTTAAAGGAACTGGAAATATGGAATTACCTTTATCTAGAAAAATTGCAGAAAAAAGAGTTTTTCCTGCTATTGATTATAATCGTTCTGGAACTAGAAAAGAAGAATTATTAACATCTGTGGAAGAATTACAAAAAATGTGGATTTTAAGAAAAATTATTCATCCAATGTCTGAAATTGATGCTATGGAATTTTTAATTAATAAATTATCTATGACTAATACTAATATTGAATTTTTTGATATGATGAAACGTTCATAAAATTTTTTTAAAAAAATATTAAAAATAATAATAAATAAATTTATTAACTAATAAAAAATATAATTTTTTTTAAAAAAAATTTGTATTTTTTTTTAAAAATTAATTTTAAAGTTATTTATATATATATTTAAAAAATTAATAAGAATTTATAGTTTATTTTAATAAAGTGTTATTTTTAAAAAAAAAAATATACTAGATAGGTTTAATTCCTGTTAGATATTTAATTAAAATAAATTTTTTATTGATAAATATTAAAATTTATAATATATTTATAAAAATAATTTTAAAAATTTTATTTGGTGGTTATAGCTCAGTTGGTAGAGTCCTGGATTGTGATTCCAGTTGTCATGGGTTCGAACCCCATTAACCACCCCAAATTATGATTTTTTTATTTTTTTAAAAAATTTTTATATAAAAAATCGGCGAATAGCGCAGTTTGGTAGCGCAACTGGTTTGGGACCAGTAGGTCAGAGGTTCAAATCCTCTTTCGCCGAATTATTTCTTTATAGTATTTTTTATGAATTAAACAAAATATTTTTTCCAATTTTTTTGATAAAAAAATTTTTAAAAAAATTAAAAATTTCACAATGATTTCTTTTACAAAACCATTTATTTTTATAATATTTAAAGTAATATCCTTTATATTTTGTTGCGACCCAGATTTGTTTTAAAAATTCTTGTTTATTAAGAATAATTTCATTTATTGAATTAATACTAATTTTCATTATTTTTTCGTTAGATTCATAATCTATATCTATTTTTCCTATATAATTATCTATAGAATTTTCTAATTTTAGAACAATTGTATTAAATTCGTTATTATAGTTGAATATATTATTTTTTATTTTAATTTTTTTTTTCATTTTTCATTTTACATTTTTTAAAATTTTTAATAAATATATTTATAAAAAATTTTTATATTTATAATTGATATATTTAAATTTTAATTTTATTTTTTTTAAATATAAAAATTTTTTAAAATATTTTTAAAACTAATAATAAATTTATATAATATGAATTCAAATAAAAATCAATTAAAATTTTCTAAGATGCATGGTTTGAAAAATGATTTTATGGTAGTAGAAACTTTAACTCAGAATTTTTTTTTTACTAAAAAAATTATTCAAAATTTTTCTAATCGTAAAACAGGTATTGGTTTTGATCAATTATTAATAATTGAATATCCAAAAATTAAAAATACGAATTTTCATTATCGTATTTTTAACGCTAATGGAAGTGAAGTTGAACAATGTGGGAATGGAGCAAGATGTTTTGCAAAATTTGTATTTGACAAAAAATTTATAAATAAAAAAACTATTGTTGTAAGTACAAAAAATAGAATTTTAACTTTACAAATAAAAGATAAAGAAAATATATTAGTTAATATGGGAACTCCAGAATTTCAACCAAATAAAATTCCATTATTAATAAAAAAAAAAAAAAATAAATATTCTATAGAAATCAATTCTAAAAAATATTCTTTTGGAGCAGTATCAATTGGAAATCCTCATTGTGTAATTCTTGTCAAAGATATTAATTTAATTCAAGTAAAAAAAATAGGTTCTATTTTTCAAAATATTTCTCTTTTTCCTAAACAAGTTAATGTTGGTTTTATGAAAATATTAAATAGAAATGAAATTTTTCTTCGAGTTTTTGAAAGAGGTGTTGGTGAAACTCAAGCATGTGGAAGTGGAGCATGTGCTGCTGTAGCTATTGGTGTGAAACAAAACAAATTATCAAATAATGTAACAGTACATTTAATAGGAGGAGATATAAAAGTCAATTATAATTTAAAAAAAAAATGTATTTTTATATGCGGTCCTGCAGAGCATATATATGATGGATTAGTTTATTATTAAATTATTTTATAAATAAAAAAATTGTTTTTTAGATTATTATAATTTTTAAAATTTATAATAGTTATTTTTAAAGGAAAATATAAAAAAGGTAGTTATTATATTATGTTAATAAAAAAAAAAAATAATCAGACAAAAAATTTATTTCAGAATAATTATATAAAATATCGTACAAAAGATTTTTATAAAATGATTATATCTTTATTTTTTGTAGGATTTTCTACTTTTTCAATTCTATATTCTATACAACCTATTTTACCGATATTTTCTAAAAAATTTTTTTTAACTCCTTCTGAAAGTAGTTTAGCTTTATCTATTTCAACAGTTTCAATGGCTTTTGGAATTTTATTTATAAGTCCTTTATCTAATTTATTAGGACGAAAAAAAGTTATATTTCTATCTTTATTTATTGCTGCAATATTAACAATTTTTTGTTCATTTGCTCAAACTTGGTTAGAAGTTATAATAATTCGTTCTCTTATTGGGTTTTCTTTGAGTGGTGTTACATCTATTTCTATATTATATTTAAGTGAAGAGGTAGATATAAATTTTTTATCTCTTTGTATCGGTTTATATATTAGTGGAAATACTATAGGTGGTTTTTTTGGAAGATTAATAAGTAATATTATAGTTCATTTTTTTTCTTGGCGTATGGTTTTTTTAATAATTGGTAGTTTATCTTTATTTTTTTCTATTTTATCTTTAATAAATTTACCTTCTTCACAACATTTTAAAAAATCTAATTTAAAGATTAAATTTTTATTTAAAAGGTTTTTATTACCATTTAAAATTAAAACTTGTTTAATTCTTTTTTTATTTGGATTTTTGTTTATGGGAAGCTTTGTATCATTGTTTAATTATATTGGTTATAGATTGATAATGAAACCTTTTTTATTGAATCCTATTTTTATATCTTTTTTATCTATAATATATTTAATTGGTGTTTATAGTTCTCCTAAAGCTAGTTTTTTATCAAGAAAATATGGAAAAAAAAAAATATTAACTTATTCTTTATATATAATGTTATTAGGTGTTTTATTAACTTATTTTAATAATTTGTTAATTATAATTTTTGGTTTATTTTTTTTTACAACTGGTTTTTTCTTAGCTCATTCTACAGCAAGTAGTTGGATTAGTATTTTAACAAAATGTTATAAATTAGAAATTTCTTCTTTATATTTTTTTTTTTATTATATAGGATCTAGTTTATTTGGGAGTTTTATTGGAATATTTTGGTTTTTTTGGGGATGGAATGGTGTTTTTTTTATATTAAATTTTGTTCTTTTTTGTAGTTTGATTTTAGTAAAAAAATTATCTAATAAAATAAAAATAATATAATTTTATAATATAAAAATTTTATTTATAATAAATATCAAATCTAATTTTTTTTCCATATAAAATATGGTTTGGTTTTTTTTCTTTAAGATATGAAGCATTTAAATATCTTTTAACAACAACTTTATTTTTTGCTAATTTTATTGCTGGTTTTAAAATTTTTTGTTCATTATTTTTTTTTAATAATTTTTTTAAAAAAAACATATCTTTTTTTGGTTTAGATTTTTTATTATTAAACATTGGATCGATATAAATTATATCTGGAATAATTTCTTTTTTTTTTATTAGTTTAATACTATTTGAATTTATTAAAGTTATATTTTTTTTTATCCATAAACCAATTTTTTTATCTTTATATGCTCTTTTTAAACCATCTTGAAGTAATTTATAGATAATAAAATTTTTTTCTATCATAAATATTTTAAATCCATGAGATGCTAAAACGAATGAATCTTTTCCAAATCCTGCGGTGGAATCTAGAATAGTTATTTTTTTTTTATTTTTTATTCTCATAGCACGTACTATTAGTTCTTTTTTTTTGTTATATTTTCTTCTATAATTATATTTTCCTGATGTAAAATCGATTACAATAGATTTATTTTTTTTATTTTTTTTAAAATAAATTTTATATAATTTTAATTTATTTTTTTTTTTAAATAGAATTAATTTGTATTTTTTTTTAATTTTAATCATTTTATTCTTCTTAAAAATTATAATTATTTTTTTTATAAATTTTATTTATCATTAATTTATTAGATTTAATATTTATATTTTGAATGTTTTTAAAAAAAAAGTTATAGTTATTTTTTAAATAAATATTTTTAATAAACAAAATATTAAAAGAACATTTTTTTTAATAAAAATTTATCATGGATAGTTTTTTTTATAATTTTTTATAAGTAAATAAAATATTTACTATATATATTTTAAAAATAAAGTAAATAAATAAAAGTATTTTTTAAAAAAAAAAAGAATTAAAAAAAAGGAAATTAATATGATAACTATTTTAAATTTGAAAAAAAATTATATAAATTCTAATAAAAGTTTAAGGCATAATTCTATAAAAGACAACAAAAATTTTAAAAAAAAAAATTTGTTAGAAAGTAAAAATTTAAAAAACATTAAACAAAAAGAAAATTTATTTTTAAATCATTTTAAAAAAAAAATAAAAAATAAATTTTTAAAAAATTTTGTTCGTTCTGATTATTTAAAAACTATTACTGGAAAAAGTATATATTTTAAAAATAACAAGTTACAAGAATTTAATAAGAAATTAAATATTTCTTTCTTAAATAATTCTTTTATAAATTCAAATGTTCAATCTGATAATAATGATAATTTAAATAATTTTAATATAAGTAATTCAGATATTGATGAAGATAATAATTCTAATGAATATTATTTAGATAAAATCAAAAATAGTTTATCTGAAATGTCTAAAATTTCTAAAAAAGATTTAGAAATTAAAAAACTTCGTTCTGATCCAAAACATATTACTTGGAAAGTTTTAACAAGAGTTGTACATTCTCAAGAAAATATTGATTTGTTAACAAGTTTTCAAAATGATTTTAATGAATTAAGAAAAACTTCTAATTTAAGTTCAGATTTTGATATTGAAGATCCAACTACAACATTTCAATTTAATTCATCTCCAATTTATAAAAATTCTAAAGAAGAAATTCTAAAAAGTCTTAAAAAATTTTTTCCTAATTTAAAAGATAGGCAATTAATTTCAAATTATTCAAATAGCGATATTTTGCTTGAAGCACGTCGAGCTTTTTTAAGAAGAACACCTAATATCATGAATTTTTCTCCAATTCATTCACATATTAATTATTTAATAGATAAATTACCAGATGGAAATATTCAGTTAGTTGTTGTTTATCTTTCTGATTTAGCACAAATTAAATATGATTCAAGTGAATTTTATAATACTTTTGGGCTTAGAGCAAAATGTATTTTATATAAAAATAAAATTCCTGATATAAAATATTCATATTTCGTAAAATAATTTTTTATTAAATTAATTTAGAATAGATTTAAAAAATTTAATTTTTATACATTTTAATTAATGTAAATACAGAGTACAGATATTAATAATATTCTTGTACTCTGTTTATAAGAATTATATAAAATTTACTTTTATTTATATTACCAATAATTCTCTCTTATTATATTTCCTGGTTTTTTACGAAGATTTTTTGTCATTTTTTTTTTTTTTGTTAGTATGTTAAACATTTCTTTTACCATTGAAGGATTTCCGCATAACATTACTTTAGAGTTATTTCTTTTAATTTTTTTTCCAATATTTTTTTCTAGAGTTGAATTTAATAATAAGTGAGTAATTCTTCCATAAAGAAAATTTTTTTTATTTTCACGACTAATTGTAATTATTATTTTTAATTTTTTTTTATATTTTTTTTTTAGTTTATCAATTAAGTTTAAATATTTTAGATCAGAGAAATAACGTACAGAATGTACTAAAATTATTTTTTTAAATTTTTCAGTATCTTTCTTTTCTTGTAAAATTGATAAATATGGTCCAATAGCTGTACCAGTAGAAAACATCCATAAATTTTTAGATGGTTGTATTTCTTTTAAAGTAAAAAAACCAAAAGAGTATTTTGAAATTAAAATTTTGTTATTTTCTTTTAAAAGTATTATTTCTTGACTCATTTTTCCTTTTTTAACGAGAGTAATATAAAATTTTATTGTTTTTTTTTTTGGAGGATTAACAAAAGAATATGCTCGTTGAATATTTATATCATTTTTATTTTTAATTAAAATTTTAGAAAATTGACCGGCTATAAATTTATTAATTTTAGCTTTTAATGAAATTTTTAATAAATTTTTTTTCCAATATACTATTTTTTTTATTTTTGCTGGAACCCATAAAGTCATATTTTATTATCCTATTAAAAAAAAATAAAAAAAATAAAAAAAATAAAAAAAAAAAAAAAAAAAAATATAAAAATTACTAATTTATATTTTTTTTATTTGTATAAATAAATTTGTAAAAATTTTAATTTATTTTTAAAAAAATATAATTTACTATATTTTTTTATTTATATTTTTTATAATATTTTTTATATAAAAAATTTAATTTATATTTATTTTTTAAATATTAATATATAAACTTATATTTATATATTAATATTTAAATTTTTTATTTATTTTTATTTTTATTTTTTCTTTTTTGAATTTTTTATTTAAAATTTTTTTTATTTATAATATAAATTTATTTAAATTTTCTTTAGAATTTAATTTACGTAAATTTTTTTTAACATATTTTGAATTAATTTTAATCTTTTTTCCATAATTTTCTTTAGAATTAAAAGAGATATCTTCCATTAATTTTTCGAGTACAGTATATAATCTTCTTGCTCCAATATTTTCAATACTTTCATTTACTTTCCAAGAAATTTCAGCTATTTTTTTTATACCTTCTTTTGTAAAATTAATGATAATGTTTTCTGTTTTCATTAATTCTTTATATTGCATAGTGATTGAAGTTTTTGGTTCTGTTAAAATTTTTTCAAAATCATTTATACTTAATGCTTTTAGTTCAACTCGAATTGGTAGTCTTCCTTGAAGTTCTGGAATTAAGTCACTTGGTGAAGATATTTGAAAAGCTCCAGATGTAATAAATAAAATGTGATCTGTATTAACTGAACCATGTTTGGTTGATACTGTACATCCTTCTACTAGAGGTAATAAATCTCTTTGTACTCCTTCTCTTGAAACATCTGGTCCAGATGTATTGTTTCCTTTACATATTTTATCAATTTCATCAATAAATATTATTCCGTTTTGTTCAACAAAATTAATAGCTTCTTTTTTTAATCTGTCTGGATTTATTAATTTTGAAGCTTCTTCTTCTATTAGAAGTTTCATTGCATCTTTTATTTTTAATTTTCTTATGTTTTTTTTTGAACCACTTAAATTTTGAAATAATGATTGTAATTGATTAGTTAATTCTTCCATTCCTGGAGGAGCCATAATTTCTATTCCCATGGGTGAACCTAAAACATTAATTTCTATTTCTTTATTATCTAGTTTTCCTTCTCTAAGTTTTTTTCTGAATGTTTCTATTGTGTTTAATGGTCTTTCTTTTATTTTATCTTTTTCTAAATGTTTTTTTGCTCCAGGAACTAATACTTCTAATATTCTTTCTTCTGCAAGTTTCTTAACGTTTTTTTTATTTATTTTAATCGTTTTATTTTTAATCATTTTAATTGAAATATCAGTTAAATCTCTTATTATTGAGTCAACTTCTTTTCCAACATATCCAACTTCAGTAAATTTTGTTGCTTCTACTTTAATAAATGGAGCATTTGATAATTTTGCTAATCTTTTTGCAATTTCTGTTTTTCCAACTCCTGTTGGACCTATCATTAAAATATTTTTAGGAGTAATTTCTTTTTTCAAACGATTACTTAATTGCATTCTTCTCCATCTATTTCTTAATGCAATAGCAACTGCTTTTTTTGCATTTGTTTGACCTATAATAAATTTATTCAATTCTTTAACTATTTTTTTAGGAGTCATGTCAGACATTACTATTTCCTTAATTTTTTATTGACAGTTCTTTTATAGTAAAAGAGTGATTTGTATATATACAAATGTTTGCAGCAATTGTTAGTGATTTTTTTACAATACTTAAAATATTTAGATTAGTATTATCTAATAATGCTTGAGCAGCAGATTGTGCATAACATCCTCCTGAACCTATAGCTATAATATTATTTTCTGGTTGAATAACATCTCCATTTCCAGTAATAATTAACGAATCTTTTTTGTCAGCAACAGCTAACAATGCTTCTAGTTTTCTTAAAATTCGATCATTTCTCCAATCTTTTGCAAGTTCTATAGCAGCTCTTTTTAGTTGTCCTTGGTATATTAAAAGTTTTTTTTCAAAAAGTTCAAATAATGTGAATGCATCTGCCGTTCCTCCTGCAAATCCTGCAATCACTTTTTTTTTATATAGAGTTCTTATTTTTTTTACATTACTTTTCATAATTGTACTTCCTAAAGTAGCTTGTCCATCTCCTCCAATTACTACTTTATTTTTTGATCTTATACTTAATATAGTTGTCATTTTTTTTTCTTTATATTTTTTATAAAAAATTTTTCTGAATTATTTTTTATAAATTTTTTATAATTTAATTATTTTTGTAGTTTAAAATAAAATTTTATATAAATTTTTTAAAATATTTATTTTAATTTAATTTTTTTTAAAAAAATATTTATTTTTTATTCTTAATATATTACTATTAAATCATATAAATATATTAATTAAGGTTTTTATGAAAAAAAATATTCATCCAAAATGTTTTCATCATTGTATAAAATGTTCTTGTGGAAATAAAATAAATTTTTTTAGTACTTTATATAAAAATATTAATATTGATATATGCTCTAATTGTCATCCATTCTATACAGGGAAACAAAGAATAGTAGATACTGGAGGGAGAGTTGAATTATTTAATAAAAGGTTCAACATTTCCAAAAAATAAATTATTAATAAAAAACTTTTAATATAAAAAATAAAATTTTTTAATAAAATAATTATTGTTTTATTAAAAAAATATTTTTTTATTAAATTTTTTTATTATTAATTAATATTATATGTTTTATAATTAAAATAATTTTTTTATTTTTTTTTAATTATTTTTATATAAAGTATAATTTAAAAGAAAATATAATTTTTTCTAGAATTTAAATTTTATATTTTATTTATTTTATAAAATATTAATTTTTAAATTATGTATTTAAAATTTTATATTATTTTTTTAATATTTTTTTAAATGAATTGATTTAAAAATTTTAAGAAATATAAGCGGGAAACGAGTCTCGAACTCGCGACCTTAACCTTGGCAAGGTTACGCTCTACCAACTGAGCTATTCCCGCATTTAAAATTTTTTATTAATAATTAAATTTTTAAATTCATTAATAATATTATATGACATAAATTATATTTTCAAGTTTTCTTTAAAAATATTTTCTTAGATATTTTATATTTTAAAAAATTTTTTTTTGTAAAATAAAAGTTCTTGAATAGAATTTTTTATATCGTATAGTGCAGAATGTTTTTTTGAATTATCAATTTTTGGTAAAATTTGAGATTTCCATCTATAATATAATTCTTTAATTGTGCTAACATCAATATTTCTATAATTTAGATATGATTCAAATGTTGGCATGTATTTTTTTAAAAATTCTCTATCTTTCCAAACAGTATTACCACATATTGGAGATTTATTTTTAATTGTCCATATTTTGATTAATTTCATAATTTTTATTTCTGCAGATTTTTCTGTTTCTATACTTTTTTCTACTTTTTTTATTAATCCACTTTTGGAATGAGTTTTTTTGTTCCATTCATTCATTTTTTTTAAAACTTTTAATGATTGATGAAGACAAATTACAAGTTCTTTAGTTAATATATTTAATTCAGAATCAGTAATTATAATTGCTATTTCAAGTATTTTATTTTTTTTGCAACATAAACCTGTCATTTCTAAATCAACCCAAATTAAATTATTTTTTTTTGTTTTTATTTTATTCATGTATTTAAAATTTTTATTAAAAATTAATATTATTATTTATGTATTATTTATTATATATTAAATTTGTATATTTTAATTTTTTAATTTATATATAAATATTTTTTATATATTTTTTATATTAATAAAAAATTTTTTATTATGTTTAGTTTAATTTTAAAAATATAAGAGAATAAATAC
This sequence comes from Buchnera aphidicola (Periphyllus acericola), assembly GCF_964019855.1. Classification (GTDB taxonomy): domain Bacteria; phylum Pseudomonadota; class Gammaproteobacteria; order Enterobacterales; family Enterobacteriaceae; genus Buchnera_J; species Buchnera_J aphidicola_BC. The sequence continues at coordinate 243,167 of NZ_OZ026466.1, read as the reverse complement.
AACAATGAAAAATATAAATCCAACTAAAACAAAATTTTGGAATAAGTTACAAAAGCATTATTTAAAAATGAAAAATGTTCATTTAAAAAATCTTTTTAAAAATGATTTAAATCGTTTTAAAAAATTTTCATTAAATTATAAAAATTTAATTTTATTTGATTATTCAAAAAATATTATTAATGAAAAAACAATTTATTATTTAATAAACTTAGCAAAAGAATGTTTTTTAAAAGAATCTATTAAATCTATGTTTAATGGAGATTTTATAAATGTTACAGAAAATCAACCTGTTTTACATACTTTATTAAGAAATTTTACTAAAAAAAAATTTTTTATAAATGGAGAAAATATATCTTCTGATATTTCAAAAGTTTTTAAGAAAATGAAAAAATTTTCAAATTCTATTATTAATAAAAAATGGAAAGGATATACTGGAAAATTTATTACTGATGTTGTTAATGTTGGAATAGGTGGCTCTGATTTAGGTCCATTAATGGTTACTGAATCTTTAAAACCATATAAAAATCATTTAAAAATTCATTTTATTTCAAATATTGATGGAACTCAAGTGTCCGAAGTATTAAAAAGAATAAATTTTGAAACAACAATATTTTTAATTTCTTCTAAAACTTTTACAACACAAGAAACGATGACTAATGCTAGAACTATAAGAAATTATTTTTTAAATGAAAAAAATATTTTAAAATCAGACATGTCAAAACATTTTTTTGCTTTATCAACAAATAAAAATGAAGCTATGAAATTTGGAATTTCTAAAGAAAATTTTTTTCCTTTATGGAATTGGGTTGGTGGTCGTTATTCGTTATGGTCTGCCATTGGTTTATCTATAATGTTATCTATAGGATATAAAAATTTTTTTTTATTATTAAAAGGCGCTAATAGTATGGATCAGCATTTTTTAAATACGCCTTTTGAAAAGAATATTCCTGTTTTAATGGGTTTAATAAGTATATGGTATAACAATTTTTTTTGTTCGGAAACTGAGGCTATTTTAGTTTATGATCAATATATGCATAAATTTGCAACCTATCAACAACAAGCCAATATGGAATCTAATGGAAAAAATATTGATCGAAATAAAAAAATGGTTTCTTGGCAAACAGGACCAATTATATGGGGAGAATCAGGAACAAATGGTCAACATTCTTTTTATCAATTGATACATCAAGGAACTAAATTTATTCCATCTGATTTTATTATTCCTTTAAAAACTCATAATAATATTAATGATCATCATATAAAACTATTATCTCATTTTTTTGCGCAAACGAGATCTTTAGCTTTTGGAAAATCTTTAAATGAACTTAAAAATGATTATTATGAATCTAATAATGAAAAGATTAGTTGTCAGAAAAATAATTCTTTATTTTATCAAGTTTGTTTAGGAAATAAACCTACAAATTCTTTTTTAATTCATAAAATAACTCCTTATACTTTAGGTTTATTAATTTCTTTATATGAACATAAAATTTTTACTCAAGGTGTAATATTTAATATTTTTAGTTTTGATCAATGGGGAGTAGAATTAGGAAAGAATGCAGCAAAAAAAATTTTATCTACTATTAAAAAAAATAGTACATGTACAGTTTATGATTCTTCGACTAATGGATTAATAAATTTTTTTAAAAAAATAAAGTAATTTTTAAAAAAAATTTTAATTATTTTAATAAAGTAGAATTTATATGAATGAAAGAAAAAATAATATTGTTATTTTTCTTATGGGTCCTACAGCATCTAATAAAACTAAATTAGCTATTAAATTAAATAAAATTTTACCAATTGATTTAATTAGTGTAGATTCTGGGCTCGTTTATAAAGAATTAAATATTGGAACAGCTAAACCAAATGCAGATGAATTAAAAAGAGCTCCTCATAAATTAATTAATATAATTAGTATTACTGATAATTATTGTGTAAATTCTTTTAGAAGAGATGCGTTATTTGAAATTAAAAATTCTATTTCTAATAATAGAATACCTTTTTTAGTTGGAGGAACTATGTTTTATTATAGTTCTTTAATTAATGGTTTATCTATTTTACCTTCTAGAAATGATATTATAAGAAAATTAATTTTAAGTAAATTTTCTTTAAATTCTTCAAATAATTTATATAAACAATTAATGATAATTGATCCTATATCAGCTTTAAAAATTCATCCAAATGATTTACAAAGAATATTAAGAGCGTTAGAAGTTTATTATTTATCTGGAAAAAAAATAAGTGATTTAACAAAATTTAAAAATAATAATTTTCCTTATAAAACATTAAAATTTGTAATATTTCCTAAAAATAAAAAAATTTTACATAAAAAAATAGAATATCGATTAAGAAAAATGTTATCTTGTGGTTTTCAAGAAGAAGTAGAAAACATTTCTTCTAAAGTATTTTTTAATAAAAGTATTCCAGGAATGAAATGTGTAGGTTATAAAAATATGTATAATTATATATTAGGTAAAATTAGTTATAAAGATATGTTTTATCAAACTTTAATATCTACTAAAAAATTAGCGAAAAATCAAATGACTTGGTTAAAAAAATTTAAAAATTGTTTTTTTTTAGATAGTGAAAAATTAAATTTTTCTATAGATTTTATTTATAAAATTATTAATGAATTTTTTAATAAATAATATTTTCTACAAAAAATTATCATAGAATAAAAATTTTTATATAAAATTTTTTTATTTTAAGAGTTTAATAAGATTATAAATAAAAAATTTAAAATTTTTGATATATTCTAATATATAGATTATTTAGTTTAATATAAAGGAATTAAAAACTTTTAATATATTTTAATTTTATACAAGAAAAAACAGAATTATATTTTATTCTATTTGTTATATTATATAAAATTTTAAGGTATTTTTTAATTCTTTATATTTTTTAATATCTAATTTAATTAAAGAAATATATTATTTAAAGAGAATAAAATTTTTATAAAAAAAATCTTAGTTTATTTAATGTAATAATTTTAATATTTAATGATAATATTTTATTAGATAAAATATTTTAAAATAGTATTAAAGATTATATTAATATAACTTATAAAAAAATTTATAAAAGAGAAATTAAAATTAATGACTTTAATAATGTTATTTTTTATAAAATTTCAAAATAAATATTAATTGTTATATTTTAATTAATAAAATTATATAAAAAATATTTTATTTCATATAAAACAAATATATTATAAATTATTATATTTTTTTTTAATAAAATTAAGAATATTATTCAGAATTTTTTATTTTTATTAAATAATTAACTTAAAAAAAATAAAGAATAATTTTTTTATAATTTAAAATATTTATTTTAGATGTTTATTATGAAATGTATTTTATATATTTTTTTTTTTTTTTAATAGTATTATAAGAGATATATTAATAAGTATAAAGATATTAAAATAAAGAAATTTAATATATTTTAAGAATATTTTAAATATATTTAATGAAATTTAAAATGATTTTTTATAAAATTTTTTAATAAAAAATATAATTATTTATACAAAATATTTTATTATTTTTTTATCATAGTCAGAATAAAAAGAAATTTATAGTTAAATTTGTTTTTTATTTTTTTTTTAAAAAAAAAAAAAAAAAAAAAATAGTTAAAGTAAATTTTCTATTAGGATTATATTTAAAAAAATTAGATATTTATATAATTTTTATAAAATTAAAATTTATAAAAATTATATTTATAAGGATTTTAAAAAAATTACTTTAATTTTATCGGTTAAATATAAGTAAATAAAATAATATTTCTCTAGTATATAAAATTTTTAAAAGATATAAAAAAAAATATTAGATTAGTTTTTTTTATTGAAAAATTTATTTAAGAAAACTAAAATTAATGTAAATTTATAGAAAATTTTATAAATATCTAAATAGATATAATTTTTACAGGTTCAAGACGTAATGATATTATTATATTAAAAAATTTTTAAAAAAAATAATAGAATAATTTTATATAATAATTATTTTTAATAAATTATTATTTTTCTAAAATTTTTTATTTTTTTTTAATAAATAAAATTTTATAAATTTTTTATGAAATTTTTAAAAAACTTGAGAAATATATTTTTTTATATTTTGAGAAAATTTTTTAGCATAGAATATAGGATAATTAATATAAAAATTTTAAAAAAAAAAATAAATTTAAATAATTCTTTAAAATATATTTTAAAGAAATATAAAATTTCTTCAGATTGGTCAGAAGAAATATTAAATTCTGTAAAATTAGTTAAATCTAAAAAATACTTTAGATCACAAAAAAATAGAAAGGATTTAAGAAATTTTCCATTTATTACTATTGATGAAAAAGATTCATATGATTTTGATGATGCTATTTATTGTTATAAAATAAAAAAAAATTTAAAATGGAAGTTATTTGTAGCTGTTTCAGATGTTAGTTTTTACGTTAAAGAAAATTCTTTATTAGATAAAGAAGCTTTAAATAGAGGTACTTCTATATATTTTCCTTGTAATGTTATTCCAATGCTTCCAGAAGAGTTATCTGAAGATATATGTTCTTTACTTCCTAATCAAGATAGATTATGTATAGTTTGTGAAATGACATTATCTAAAAATGGAAAATTACTTCATTATGTACATTATAAATCTATAATAAAATCTCATGCGCGATTAACTTATTCTAACGTAATAAAAATTTGGAATGGAGATAAATTTTTATGTAATAAATTTAAAAAAATTAAAAAAAATATTATCGATTTATTTTATTTAAATAAAATTTTAGTTCAAAATAAAGATTTAAAAAAAATTATATTGTTTAATAGTGATGAACCTGATTTTATATTTGATTCATCTTTTAAAATAAAATGTATTTCTTTAAAAAAAAAAAATTTAGTACATAATTTTATTGAATATTGTATGATATTAGCTAATAAATCATCTGCTTTATTTATTAAAGAAAATAATGTAATATCTTTATTCAGAAATCATGCTTATCCTGTTAACTCTAAAATAAAAAATTTTAGAAGAATTTTGAAAAAATTTAATCTAAAATTAGAAGGAGGAAATTTTCCTACTTTTAAAAATTATTTAACATTATCTGATAAAATATTTAATAAACCTTATAAAGAAATAATTGAATTAGCTTTGTTAAGATCTACTAAAAAAGCTTTTTATAGTGAAAAAAATTCTGGTCATTTTGGATTAGCAGAAAAATTTTATACTCATTTCACTTCTCCAATAAGGCGTTATTCAGATTTAATAGTTCATCGAACAATTAAATTTATTTTATTTAAAAAATATCATATAGGAAATTATCAAAAAAAATTTTTATATAAAAGAAAATTTTTATATAATTTTAAAAATATGCAAAAAATTGCAAAACAATGTTCTATTTCTGAAAAAAGAGCAGATAAAGCTTATAAATTTTTTATTGATACTTTAAAATTTGATTTCATAAAAAATAAAATAGGACATAATTTTTATGGTTATATTTCACATATAACTGAATTTGGTTTTTTTGTAAAAATAAATAATATTTTTTTAGATGGATTAGTTCATGTATCTCGTTTAACAGATGATTATTATTTTTATGATAAAAAAAAAATATTTTTAAAAGGAAAGCGTTTTAAAAAAATTTTTTCTATTGGAGATTTAGTACATGTAAAAATTATTTCTATTAAAAATAAAAACAAAATGATTCATTTATCTTTGATATAAATATATTTTTTAAAAAATTTTTATATTTTTAATTTTTATATATTCTTGTGTTAATATATATTTAATAAATTATTTAATAAATTAACTATATTAATTTTTTAAAAAATTTTAAATATTTTTATTCGATTTATTTATATTTTTTAAAAAAAATAGTTATTTTTTTTAAAAAAAATTTTTTATATATTATATTGTTATTTGTACATAATAAATTGAAATTTTTATAAGGAGTTTTTTTAAAGTGCGTTATTATGAAATTGTTTTTATGATACATCCTGATAAAAGTGAGCGTTCTAATGAAATTATTTTACGTTATAAAAAAATAATTATGAATTTTTCAGGAAAAATTCATCGTTTAGAAGATTGGGGAAGAAGACAGTTGTCTTATCCAATTAATAAACTAAATAAAGCTCATTATATTTTAATGAATATAGAAATTTCAAAAAAAAATATTAAAGATCTTGAACAAACTTTTAAATTTGATGATTCTATTATTAGAAATATTATTTTTTGTACAAAAAAAATAATTACTGAAAAATCTCCTATATTAAAAGAAAAAAATGAAATTAATAATAAAAGATCTGAAGTTGTAATAAAAAAGATTAATATATAATTTTTTAAAATTAAATTTTATTATTTTTTATAAAAAAAATATTTTATTGAAATAGTTTAAATTAATAGGAGAAAATTTTATGTCACGTTATTTTAGACGTAGAAAGTTTTGTAGGTTTACTGCAGAAGGAATTAAACAAGTAGATTATAAAGATATTTCCATTTTAAGAAGTTATATTACTGAAAGTGGAAAGATAGTACCTAGTCGTATTACTGGAACAAAAGCAAAATATCAACGTCAATTATCTAAAGCTATTAAAAAAGCTAGATATCTTTCTTTACTTCCGTATACAGATCATCATAAATAAAATAAATACAATAATTAAATAATTATTTTTTTTTATTTATTTTTTTTAATTTTAAATTATGTTAAAAGGAAATTTATGAAAGTTATATTATTAATTACTTTTAAAAAATTAGGAAGTTTAGGAGATGTTATTGAAGTTAAACCAGGTTATGCAAGAAATTTTTTGTTTCCTAAAGATATTGCTTTACCTGCGATTCAAGAAAATATTCAATATTTTAAAAATTATAAAAGAAAATTACAAGAAAAATTATTAAAAGAAGTATCTATAGCAAAATTACGTATTAAAGAAATTAAAAAAATAAAAGATATTGTGATATATTCAAAATCTGGAAGTCAAGGGAAATTATTTGGTTCGATCAATGCACGTGATATTTCACGTAAGTTAAATGAATTAGGAATAAAGGTATACAAATCTGAAATTAAGTTAAAAAATAGAGTAATTCGTTCAGTTGGTAATCATTCTGTATTATTTCAACCTCATAAAAATATTAATTCAGAGATTACAATTACTGTTGTTTCTGAAAAAAAATAAAATTTTTAATTTAATTTATTAAAATTTTTTAATATTATTTTAAAAAAAAAATTTTATACTAACTTTAAAAAAAATGTTAATTATGAATAAAATTGATATAAAAATATTAAATTTAAATTTGAAAAATAAAAAATTATTTCCACATTATTCAACTATTGGTTCAGCAGGATTAGATTTAAGAGCTTGCATTTTAAAAAAAAAGATTATTATGAGTAATGAATCTTTTTTATTTTCTACTGGAATTTCTATACATATAAAAAATATTTCTTTAGCTGCATTTTTAATTCCTCGTTCTGGATTAGGTCATAAAAATGGGATAATTTTAGGAAATTCTATTGGTTTAATTGATTCGGATTATCAAGGAGAAATAATGGTTTCTTTATGGAATAGAAGTAAAAAATCTTATTGTATTTCACCATATGATAGAATTGCTCAAATGGTTTTTATTCCTATTAAAAAAGTGAATTTTAATATCGTAAAGAATTTTACATATAAAAGTGTTAGAGGTGTTAACGGTTTTGGTCATACTGGAAAGAATTAATTTTTTTTATAATTATATTTATTTTTATATTTTAATAAAATTTTTAATTTTTTTTTCATTATATTTTTTTTTTTTAAATATTTAATAATATCATTAATATTAATTATTGATGATATTTTACATGAATAATTATTTTGTATTTCTTGTTTTATAGATATATTTTTTTTTGTAAATTCTTGTCTATTTAATGCAACTAAAATATTAGATATTTTTGTTTTTTTGTTTTTTTTTATAATTTTTATTGTATTTTTTATAGCAGTTCCAGCAGTTAAAACATCATCTATAATTACTATATTTCCTTGAATTTTACTTCCTATAATTTCTCCTTTTTCTCCATATTTTTTTTTTTCTTTTCTATTAAAAGAGTATGGTACATTAATATTAAAATATTTTTTTAAAGCTATAACAGTTGCAATTAAAATTGGAATACCTTTATATGCAATTCCAAATAATAAATCAAATTTTTTATTATTTTTTATTAAAAAATAAGCGTAGAATTTACCTAATTTAATCAGATCTTTTCCCTTTGAAAATAAAGATATATTAAAAAAATATGGACTTTTTATACCTGATTTTAAAGTAAAATTTCCAAATATTAATATTTTTTTTTTAAAAATAAATTTAATAAATTTCTTTTTTAAATTTTTCATTATTATCCTTTTATATATTTAAAATTTTTTAAATATATTAATATATTTTTTATATTAATAATTATATAATATAATTAAAAATTATGGCCCTTGCTGGATTTGAACCAGCGACCAAGCGATTATGAGTCGCCTGCTCTGACCAACTGAGCTAAAGGGCCAATTTAATATATTTTAATATTTTCCTAACAGAAAGAATTATAATAGAATTATTAATAATAATCTAGTAGTCTTTTCTTTTTTTTTTATTTTTATTTTTAAATTGTAATAAATTATTTTTTTTTTATAAAATTTATGTTATAATTTAATTTTCCTCTGTAGTTCAGTTGGTAGAACGGCGGACTGTTAATCCGTATGTCACTGGTTCGAGCCCAGTCGGAGGAGTTTTAAAAAGTATTAATAAAAATTTTTTATGATAATTTTTTTTTTAAAATACCTATATTTTTTAATTCATTTGAAATTTTTTTTTTTTCTTTTGAAATTTCAGCACATTGAACAACATAGTCATCAATTCTATCTTCATAATCATTTTTCATATTTGATATAATTTTTTTAATTTCTTTATATTTCATTTCTGGTTTTATATATTCAAATAAATTATTTATTAATAAAATTCTTTTTTGATTATCTCTAATTTTTTTTCCAATATCGTTAATTTCTCTTTGAAATTTATTTTTTTTTCTAAATAAATGAACAACATTTAATACATTTTTAAATGAGCTTTTTGAATCATTTTTTTGAACTTCGAATTTTTTATTATTTTTCATTTTTTTTTCTTTTTCTTGTATTATTACAATAATAATAAAATTATATTAATATTTTTATATAATAATTAGTATATTATGAAAACTTTTATTCCTATAAATTTTTTATTTTATGATTATGAAACATTTGGTATAAATCCTATATTTGATAAACCATCACAATTTGCTTGTGTTAGAACTGATTATAATTTTAAAATAATTTCTAATCCAGTTGTATTATATTGTTATCCTCCAATAGATTATTTACCAGATCCAAATGCTGTATTGATTACTTCAATAACTCCTCAATATACTAGAAAATTTGGTTTAAATGAATCAAATTTTTCTAAAAAAATAAATTTTATATTTAATAAATATTCAAATACTTGTATTTTAGGTTTTAATAATATTTGTTTTGATGATGAGATAACTAGAAATATTTTTTATAGAAATTTTTTTGATTCGTATGAATGGAGTTGGAAGAATAATAATACAAGATGGGATGTTCTTAATTTAATGAGAGCATTTTATGCATTACGTCCTGATGGAATAAATTGGCCTATTAATAAAAAAAAAATAGTTTCTTTTAAGTTATCTCATTTAACAAAAATTAATAATTTATCTCATTATAAAGCACATGATGCTTTATCAGATGTATATGCTACAATAAATTTATTAAAATTAATGAAATTAAAGAATTTAAAATTTTTTAATTTTTTATTTTTTATACGTAAAAAAAAAAATTTGTTAATTTTAATTAAAAAAAATTTTTTTACTCCATTAATTTTTATTTCTAGTATTTTTGGTTCTAAAAATAATAATATAGGTTATGTAATTCCTTTAATTATACATGAAAAAAATAAAAATATTTTAATTGTTTTTGATTTAAATAAGTATTATTGTTTTGATATTTTTATAAAAAAATATGAAAAAAATTTTAATTTTGATTTAAAAGTTTTATTTAAATTAGGAATGAAACTAATTTATTTAAATAAATGTCCTATTTTAATTCCTTTTTCTGTTTTAAGAAAAGAAGACATATTACGATTGAATTTAGATAAAAATAAAATTTTTAAAAATTTTATTTTTTTTAAAAATTTTTTTTGTTTTGAAAGAATAAATAATTTATCAAAAATAATTTTTAAAGATAAAAAATATAATCATATTGATGAATCTTTGTACAAAAGTTTTTTTAGTTATTCTGATAAAAAAAAAATTCATTCTTTTAGAAATTTAATAAATAATAATATTATTAATAATAATTTAGATATATATGATAAACGTTTTAATGATCTTTTATTCTTTTTTCAAGCAAGAAATTTTCCGTATACTTTAAACAAAAAAAATAAATATATATGGAAAAAATATTTAATAAAGTTTTTTAATAAAGAAAAAATATTTTTTTATAAAAAAAATATTATAGATTTGAAAAAAAAATATTTCAATGATTCTAAAAAATTAAATTTATTAAAAGATTTATTAGAATATTTGAAATATTTAATAAAAAATATAAAAAAAATTTAAAATTATTTTTTTATATAAATTTTTAATGAGATTTTTTTTTTTGAAATAAAAATTTTTTCATATGTTTTTTAATTATTTTTTGGTCAATAGGATTTAACATATTAAATTTTTTTTCGTTGATAAGTATTGTTTGTTTTTGTATCCATTTTTTCCATGCTTTTTTTGAAATATTTTTATAAATTTTTTTTCCAAGAGAACCTGGATAATTTTGAAATTTTAATCCATTCATTTTTTTTTTAAAAAAATGACAATATATTTTTCTTTTCATAATTTTTTCTTAATTTTATTTTTTTTTATTTCTAAAAATATTTTTTTTACAATAGCTGGAATTCCTATTTTTTGTGGATTTTTTGTATTAAACCATATTTTTTTTTTATTTTTAAAAATAAGTTCTTTTTTTTTTTTTATTTTAGTTAAAAAATATTTTATAGATAGAGTATAATTGTTAAAATGATGAAAAATTTTTTTATTTTTATTTTTTTTTAATACTATTTTTTTTTTTTTTATCCATTGGAACATTTTTTTTTTTTTATAAAAAATTGGAAAATAGTACAAATTTTTCCATATTTTTTGTTTTTGTTTTTTTAAATAAAATAAATTTTTATATTTTATTAATATAAACCAGCATTTTATTTTTTTTTTTGTTTTATGTATTTTTTTTATGTTAAATTTTTTTTTAATAAATGTTAAACATTTAACATTTAAAGGACAAATTATGCATTGTGGGTTTTTAAATTTGCAGATAATTTTTCCTAAATCCATCATAGATTGATTAAATTTTCCAGAATTATGTATAGGAAGTAATTTATTTAATTTTTTCCAAACTTTTTTTTCTAATTGATAATTTTTTTCATTTAAGTTATAAAATCTTTGTATTACTCTTTTTATATTTCCATCAAGTATTGGAAAAAAATAATTAAAAGTTAAAGAAAGTATTGCTCCTGCAGTTGATTTTCCAATTCCTGGTAGATTAATTAAATCTTTAAAATTTTTTGGAATAATGTTATTATGTTTTTTTTTTATAATTTTGGCTGCTTTATATATATTTGTTGCTCTGTTATAAAAACCTAATCCACTCCATATAAATAGAATATCGTTTAAAGAGCTTTTAGATAATTTTTTTATATTCGAAAATTTTTTTAAAAATTTTTTAAAATAAGGTATTACTACTTCTACTTGCGTTTGTTGTAGCATTATTTCAGAAATCCATGTTTTATATATACTTTTGTTAATTTGCCAAGGTAATTTTTTTCTTCCATGAAAGTGAAACCAATTAATGATTTCTCTTGAAAAATTAAAAATGTAATTCATATTTTTTATTTTTATATATTTTTTAATTTTAATATATCATTTTTTTATATATATTATAAATTTAAATTTATATTTTTTTTTTAAAAATATTTCATATATTTTTTTACATACACTATTTAAAATTTTAATTAAAATGAAATAAAAATAATGATTAATAAGAGTATTAAAACATTTCGATTAAGAAATAGAAAGTTAACTCAAGGTAAAATAGATATATTAAATTTATATTGGCCTATATTTGGATTAGACATAAAAAAAAAAATAAATTTTGAAAGTTATTTTTTAAAAAAAAGTTCTTTAATTTTAGAAATAGGTTTTGGATATGGTGAATCTTTAATTAATTTTGCTAGTCAGAATAGAAATATACGTTTTATAGGAATTGAAGTTTATATTCCAGGGATATGTTTTTGTTTAAATAAAATACATTTATTTAATTTAAATAATATTAATATATTTTATGGTGATGCCATAAATTTTTTAGAAAATCATGTTCAAGATATTTTATTTAATAGAATTAATATATTTTTTCCTGATCCTTGGAACAAAAGAAAACATTTCAAAAGAAGATTAATTCAAAAAAATTTTATAAAAAAAATTTCTAAAAATTTAATATTTAATGGTTTTTTTCATATATTAACAGATTCATATTCTTATTTTAAATATATATTAATGATTTTTAATCAAATAAATGGATTTAAAAACAAATCTAAAAAAATGAATTTTTATTTTTTTCATGAAAATAAATTTTATACTAGATTTTTAGATAAAGCTCAATCCAAAAAAAAATATATTTATAGTATTTTTTTTAAAAAAAAATTTTAATTTTTTATTAAAATTTTATTTTAATTATTTAACAAATATTTCTAGTAAATTATTTAAAAATAATTTTCCTAACTTAGTAGTTTTCCAATATTTTTTTTTTTGAATTATATATTTTTTTTTAATAGCATATAAAATTTCTTTTTGAATATATTTTTCTTTTAAACCAGTTTTTTTTATAAAATTTTTTTTAGAACATTTTTGATTAAGTCGAAAATTATTCATAAAAAATTCTAGTGGTTTGTTTTTTTTTTTTACAAAATAAATTTTTTCTATATATTTACCATTTAAAAACTCGTGTATATTTTTTTTTTTTACCGTTCTAATAATTTTTTTATTTTTTAAAGTTATTTTTCCATGAGCTCCGCATCCTATTCCTAAATAATCTCCATATTTCCAATAATTTAAGTTATGTTTGCATTTGTTTTTATGATTTGAATAAGAAGATATTTCATATTGAAAAAAATTGTTTTTTTTTAATATTTTTTTTCCTATTTTATACATTTTTTCAATTTTTTTTTCTTTTGGTAAAATTGGAGTATTTTTATAAAATTTTGTATTTTTTTCAATAGATAATTGATACCATGATATATGTGATGGTTTAAATGAGATAGCTTTTTTTAAATCTTTTATAATATATTTTTTTTTTTGTCCTGGTAGTCCATACATTAAATCAAAATTAATTTTTTTAAAATTTATTGATTTAACAATTTTAATTTTTTTAATTAATTTTTTATACGAATATTTTCTATTAATATTATTTAAAATTTTTTCATTAAAACTTTGTAATCCAAGAGATATTCTATTAATTCCAGATAATTTATATTTTAAATAAGATAATTTATTAATAGAATTTGGATTAGATTCAAATGTAATTTCTATTTTTTTTGAAAATTGCACAATTTTTTTAATATTTTTTATAAGGTATTTTATATATTTTGGTTTAATTAAATTTGGTGTTCCTCCACCAATGAAAATTGTATTTATTTTTCTGAATTTAATATATTTTATATCATTTTTTAAATCTAGAATTAAATGTTTAATATATTTTTTTTGTGGTATTTTTTTTTTTTTAATAGAAACAGAATAAAAGTCACAATATGGGCATTTTCTTATACACCATGGTATATGAATATATAAACCTAATTTTGGAAATTTCATAAATTTTTCTCTATAAAAATATTTTTATATATATGTTTATTTATTTTTTCTTTTTTTTTTTTAATTAAATATTTTTTTTCCAATTCGTATTAATGTACTTCCATAAAGAATAGATTTTTTAAAATCTTTACTAGTTCCTAAAGATAATGTATCAAAATTTTTTATTTTTTTTTTTAAAATGTTAAATATTTTTTTTGATTTTATGTATATTTTTTTATTTATTTTTTTTTTATTTATTTTTGGAAATACCATCATTCCTTTTAATTTAAGTTTAGGTAATTTAAGTATTATTTTTTCTAATTTTTTAATTTTTTTAGATATTTTTTTTGTATTATTATTTTTAATTTCATTTTGAGTAATTTGTATTAAAATATTTAATGGAGAATTTTTTAAAGATCTATATTTATTTAATAAAATTAAAGTTTTTTTGTTTTTAACAGAGTGACACCATTGAAAATATTTTGATATCATTTTAGTTTTATTACTTTGTATATTTCCAACAAAATGCCATTGTATATATTTATATTTTTTTAATTTTTTTATTTTTTTTAAAGCTTCTTGTATATAGTTTTCACCTAAACAAAAATATTTTTTTGATATAATTTTTTTTATTAAAGATGTTTTTTGATTTTTTGTAATAATTAGTAATTTTATATGTTTTTTAGAAATTTTATTTATTTTTTTTGAAATTTTTTTAATGTTTTTTTTAATTTTTTTTATTTTTTTTTTTATTATTAAGTTTTTCATAAAACCAACTTTTTAGAATTATTTCTGCAGAGATTGAATTAATATTTTTTTTAGTTAATTGTTTAACTCCACCATTTTTAAAAAGAATAGATTTTGCTTCAATTGTGGTATATCTTTCATCATGTAATTTAACTGAAATTTTAAATTTTTTTAATAATTTTTTTGCAAATTTTTCTGTTTTTCGTGTAATTTTTTGTTTTTTTCCATATATGTTTAAGGGTAATCCAACAATTATTTTTTTTGGTTTCCATTCATAAATAATTTTTTTAATATTTTTCCAATATGTTTTTTTATTTTTTGAAATTGTTTTTAGTGCTCTTGTTGTATAAGTTATACATTCACCAATTGCTGTTCCTATATTTTTTGTTCCGAAATCAAAAGATAAAATAATCATTTTTTTTTAAGATTTTCCATTTTTAATTATAAATTAATTAATAATTTTATATTTTTTAAATTTTAAAATAAAATAGTAATTAATTTTTTATTATTTAAATTTATTTATTTTTTTCATTATAATTTTCATATAAATTATCTGCATAATTATCAAATCTTGAAAAGTTTCCATTAAATGTTAAACGTATTTTTCCTATAGGACCATTTCTTTGTTTACCAATAATAACTTCTGCAATACCTTTTAATTCTGTATCTTGATGATATATTTCATCTCTATATATAAACATAATAAGATCTGCATCTTGTTCAATTGATCCTGATTCTCTTAAATCAGAGTTTATTGGTCTTTTATCTGATCTTTGTTCAAGTGATCGATTTAATTGAGATAATGCTATTATTGGTACTTTAAGTTCTTTTGCTAAAGATTTTAAATTTTTTGATATTTCAGCTATTTCTAATGTTCTGTTTTCTTTAGAAGAAGGAGAATTCATTAGTTGTAAATAATCTATCATTATTAAACTAATTCCATTATTTTCTCTATATATACGTAATGAACGAGATCTAATTTCATTAGGAGTTAAATAAGACGAGTCATCTATATATATATTTTTTTTTTTTAATAGAATATTTATTGTACTCGATATTCTAGACCATTCTTTATCATTAATTTGTCCTGTTCGGATACTAGTTTGATCTACTCTAGATAAAGAAGATAACATTTTTATTATTATTTGTTCGCTAGGCATTTCTAAACTGAATATTAATATTGGTTTTTTATATATCATAGATGCATTTTCACATAAATTCATTGCAAACGTTGTTTTTCCCATAGAGGGTCTTGAAGCAATAATTATTAGGTCAGATGGTTGAAGACCAAAAGTTTTTTTATTTAAATCTTTATATCCTGTGTCAATTCCAGTTATTTTTTTATGAGGATTTTTTAATAATATTTCTAAATTTGATATTGTTTTATTTAATATTTCTTCTATATTTTTTAGTCCGTTTTCGTTTGTTTTAATATTTTTAGAAATTTTAAATATTTTTGATTCTATATAATTAATTATTTCAGAACTTTTTTTTCCATTTGGAAAATATCCTAAATTTTTTATCTTTTTTGAAGTTAATATTAATTTTCTCATAATTGAATTTTCTTTAATAATTTTTGCGTATTCTAATATATTAGAAATACTAAAAGTATTAGTACATAATTCATTGAGATAAGAAAATTTGATTATTTGTTTTATTTTTTTTTTTTCTAAAGATTCTGATAATGTAATTAAATCTATTGGTTTTCTTATATAAATTAAATTTTTCATTTCTTTAAAAATTATTTTATGTAAAGAATTATAAAAATCTTTTTTTTTTATAATTTTGAATACTGAATCCCATTTTTTATTATTTAACATCAATCCTCCTAATACTGATTTTTCTGCTTCAAGAGAATATGGAAGTTTTTTTTTTTGTACAATATATTTTTTGTTTTGATTTTTTAAAATAGACATATAATTATTTTCTCTACAGTATCTTGGTTTAACTATTTTTACATGATAAATATATTTTTTCTAAATATTTTTTTATATTTTTTTTTATTTTTTTTAAATTCAAGTTATTTAATTTTTTTTTCCATTTTTTAGAGCCTTTTTTTTTATAAAAAAAACCATTCATATGTCTTGTAATTGATTTTATTGATGTTTTTTTTTTTATTTCTTTTTTAATATATTTTGACATTTTTTTTATTATTTTAATTTTTTTATTTTTTTTTTTATTATTAAATATTTTTCTTTCTATTTTTTTTAAAAATAGAGGATTTTTATAAATTTTTCTTCCTAACATGACTCCGTCTACTATTTTTAAATGTTTTTTAATTTCTAAAATAGATTTAATTCCTCCATTTATAATAATTTTTAAATGAGGAAAGTCTTTTTTTAATTGATATACATAATCATATTTTAATGGTGGTATATTTCTATTATTTTTTGTTGTAAAATTTTTATTAAGAATAGCATTTCTTGCATGAATTATAAAAATTTTACATAATTTATTATGTGATGTTTCATATATAAAATTTTTTAAAAAATTGTATGTACTGTAATTATTAAATCCAGTACGTGTTTTTATACTAATTGGAATTGGAGAAGAATTATTTATATGAATTAAAGCTTGATTTATAATTTTAGTATCTTTCATTAAAGATACTCCTAAATTATTTTTAGTCATATTTTTTGAAGGACAACCAACGTTTATGTTTATTTCATTATATTTTTTTTTATATGCTAATTTTGCACATTGAGATAAGTGTTCTGGATTTTTTCCTATAATTTGTAGAGAAATTTTATTTTTTTTATCTTTATTTTTAAATAATTTAAAGTTTTTATTTAAAATGCTTTGAGTAGTCATCATTTCTGTATATAAATAAGAATTTTTTGTTAATAATCTATGAAAATATCTACAATGTCTATCTGTATATTTTAACATTGGAGCAACGCAAAAAATTTTTTTTTTCATCATATTTTTATATAAAATAAAGTATTTTTGTTTTTTTAATTATAAAGCATTTATTTTTTAAATGTAGTAATATATTGTATAAATTATTTTGTTTATATATGAGAGAGAAATATGGCTAATAGAGGAATTAATAAAGTTATTTTAATAGGATATCTTGGACAAAATCCAGATATTAGATATATGACTAATGGTTCAGCAGTAGCAAATATTAATATAGCTACTTCAGAAAGTTGGAAAGATAAAAATACAGGAGAATTAAAAGAAAAAACTGAATGGCATAAAGTTGTGTTATTTGGGAAATTAGCTGAAATTGCTGGGGAGTATTTAAAAAAAGGTTCTCAAGTTTACATAGAAGGATCATTAAAAACAAGAAAATGGGTTGATCAAAATAATTTAGATCGATATACTACAGAAATTATTGTAAGTATTAATGGTTCAATGCAAATGCTTGGAAATAGACAAAATATAAATAAAAATAATATTAATAATTCTTATAATGATAATAATTCTAAAAAAAGTTCTATTTCTTCAAAAGATACAAATAAACAATCTTTACTTCATGAATCAAATACAGATTTTGAAGATGATATTCCTTTTTAAATTTTTTTTAAAACTTTCGTTTTATACGAATAATTTTTAAATTTTATATATAAGACGAAAGTTTTTTTTAAAAAAATTGCTTAAATATTATTTTTAATGAAATTTATTATTTTTTTATAACATTTTTTCAGATCTGAAATAAATGGAGCATGATTAGATTTTTTAAAAATAAAGGAATTTTTTTTTATTTTTTTATCTAAAATTTTACAAATTTTTTTAGGAACAATAGAATCTAAATTTCCATATATTCTAAATATTGGAATTTTTATTTTTTTTATTTTTTTTCTTAAATCTATTTTTTTTAAAATTTGTGTATTAAATTCTATAGTTAAATTATTTGGTTTTTTTTGAGATATTATTTTTTTATAAAGTACATTAATTTTTATTTTGTTTGTACTATTTTTTTGTAATTCGAGAAAATTTTTTATGGAATATTTATAATTCATTAATAATTTTTTTTTCATTTCATTAATTTGGTTTATTTCTATTCCTGGCCATTTTTTTTTTTTTATAAAACATGGAGAAGATGAAATAGTTATTAATAACAAAACATTTTTTTTATTTTTTAGAGTTAATAAAGTAGCTATTAATCCTCCAATAGACCATCCTATTAATATACAATTTTTTGGAATATATAAACTTTTTTTTTTAATAAATTTTTTTAATTCATTATTTAATTTAAATTTTTTTTTTGGTGAATGTAGTTCTATTGTAGATATTTTAAATTTTTTTGAAAACTTTTTTTTTAGAAAATACCATACTTTTTTATTAAAACCTAATCCATTAATTAATATTATAGTGATTTTTTTTTTGATTTTGTTGTTCATATATTTTTAAATAAATTTAATGTTTAAAAAATTTTTTTTAGTTTAAAATTAATTATATATTTCATTTTAAATTTCATATAAAATTAATGTAATAATAACTAAATTTATTTTAAAAAAAAATGATTAAAATTTCTAAAAATGCTCAGGAATATATTTCTAGATTATTATCAAAAAAAGAATTTAATACTCATATTAAAATATTTGTAAATAATCCAGGTACTGAAAAAGCTTCTTGTGGAATAGAGTATATTTATCATAAAGATATTACAAATTTAGAAAAAAAAATTAAATTTAATAATTTTAATGTTTATATAAAAAAAAATGATTTAAAATATTTAAAAAAATCTAAAATAAAATTAATAAAAAAAAATTTTAATTTTGAATTAATGTTACGTTCACCTTATATTGGCGTAATTAAAAAAATATCAGATCTGGAACAAAAAATTTTATATTTTATAGAAGTTAATATAAATCCGTTTTTAATTTCTCATGGAGGAAAGTTGATTTTAAAAAAAATAAATAAAAAAAAAGAAGTTCTTATTGAATTTCAAGGAGGTTGTAATGGTTGTTCTATGGTAAGTTCTACTTTGAAAAATATGGTTGAAAAACGTTTATTAAATAATTTCAATGAAATTTCTAAAGTAATTGATATTACTTTGCATAAACCTAATATTTTTTCTTATTATTAATTTTAAAATATTTTTATTAAATAAAATTTTATTTTTAAAAAATATTTTTATAAAATTTTTTAAGAATTAGTAATTTCTCCTCTTAAATTTTTTTTAATTTTTTTTTTAATTAGATCAATAGGTATATTTTGACTGAATAAAAAATGAAGTTTAGCAAGAGCAGCTTCAATTGTTAAATCTTTTCCACTAATTACTCCAGAATTTGATAAAGAATATCCAGTAGCATAATTTTTCATATTAACTGTTCCAGATATGCATTGTGTTAAATTTAATATTATTATATTTTTTTTTTGAGCTTCGTTTATTTCATTTAAAAATTCTTTATTTTGTGGAGCATTTCCGGTTCCATAAGAACATAAAATGACACCTTTTACAGGTTTTAAAAAAATATTTTTCATAATATTTTTAGAAATTCCAGGATATATAGTAATTATATTAATAGGTTGATTATATATTTTATGTACAATAAGTTTTTTTTTTTTTTTTTTTATTTTTTTATATAAATATTTTATTTTTACTCCTATTTTTAATAGCGGAGGTAAATTAGGTGAAGAAAATGCATTTAATCCATTAGCATTTGTTTTAGTGGTTCTGTTACCTCGATATAACTTGTTATTAAAAAATAATGTTACTTCATATATAGGATAATTAGCTGCTATTAATAAAGAATTTAATAAATTATTTCTTCCATCAGATCTTATTTCACACAATGGTATTTGTGATCCAGTTATTATTACTGGTTTTTTTAAATTTTCTAAAATAAATGATAGCGCTGAGGCAGTATAGGACATTGTATCTGTTCCATGTAATATAATAAATCCATCATATTTTTTATAATTTTTTTTTATATCATTTGCAATTTTTGTCCAATCTTTTGGTGTCATATTTGATGAATCGATTAATGGGTTATATTCATTAATTTTAAAATATGGCATTTCTTTTTTATGAAATTCTGACATTTTTTTAAGTTGTTTTTGAAGAAATCCTGAAATTGGAATATATCCTATAGAAGTTTTTTTCATTCCAATAGTTCCACCAGTATATGCTATATAAATATTTTTTTTCATTTTTTTATTTTTTTAACTCATATTTTACAAAGAATAATGTTAGATTAATATAAATTATTAAACAATAATATTAAATAATAATTTTAATATTTATATTTTTTTTATAAATTGGTATTATTAGATTGAATTTATATATATTTAATAGAGTATTTAATTTTTCATTTATTTTTTAAATATGTTGTATAAAATTTAAAATATATATAATATTTTAAAAAACATATTTATTTTAAATAATTTTATAATAATTTTAAAGAGAAAATTTTTATTTAATGAATAAGAAAATTTTAAATCAGAAAGATATTTTAAAAATAAAAAAAAGAAGAACTTTTGCAATTATTTCTCATCCAGATTCTGGAAAAACAACGATTACAGAAAAATTTTTATTGTTAGGAAAAGTAATTAGAGAAGCAGGCACTATAAAGTCTAAAAAATCTAATAAATATGCTAAATCAGATTGGATGAATATTGAAAAAAAAAGAGGAATTTCAGTTACTACTTCTGTTATGCAATTTTTTTATTTTGATCATTATTTAAATTTGTTAGATACACCTGGACATGAAGACTTTTCTGAAGATACATATAGAGTTTTAACTTCAGTAGATTGTTGTATTATAATTATTGATGCTTCTAAAAGTGTTGAAAAAAGAACTAAAAAGTTAATGAAAGTAGCTCGTTTAAAAAATATTCCTATTATTACTTTTATAAATAAATTAGATAGAGATTCGCATGATGTTATTAAAATTTTAGACGATATTGAAAAGAAATTAAAAATTTTTTGTGTTCCAATTAATTATCCGATTGGTAGTGGAAAAGATTTTAAAGGATTAGTAGATATTGATACTAAAAAAGTTTTTTTATATAAAAAAGATTTATTTAAAAAAAATAAAAATTATATTAAAATTTATTATGATTTAAATAATATTATATTAAAAAATTATTTTTCAAATAATGAAATTTTTCAGTTAAAAAAAGATTTAAATTTAATTAAGTCTTGTTATGGTTCTTTAAATAAAATAAATTTTTTAAACGGAATTGAAACTCCAATATTTTTTGGAAGTGCGTTAAGTAATTTTGGAATAGATAATGTTTTAAACAGTTTAATTAAATGGGGTCCTTATCCAAAATGTAGAAATAGTTCTACAAGAAAAGTTCAGTCGACAGAAAAGAAATTTTCAGGTTTTGTTTTTAAAATACAAGCTAATATGAATTTAAAACATCATGATAGAATTGCTTTTATTAGGATAGTTTCTGGAAAATATATTAAAGGTATGAAATTATATCATGTTAGAACAAATACAATTAGTATAGTTCATAATGCAGTAAATTTTCTTGCTGGTGAAAGATTAATTATTAATAAAGCTTATCCAGGTGATATAATTGGAATATATAATAAAGGAAATATAAAAATAGGAGATACTTTTACAGAAGGAGAAAATATGAATTTTTTAGAAATTCCAAAATTTTCTCCTGAACTTTTTCAATCTATTTATTTAAAAAATTCTTTTAATCAAAAAAAATTGTTACGTGGTTTAAAACAACTTTCAGAAGAAGGAGTTGTTCATCTTTTTAAACCATTTTGTAATAATTCTTTAATTATAGGTGTAATTGGTCGTTTACAATTTGATGTAATTTTAGAAAGATTAAAATTTGAATATAAAGTTTTAGCAAAATATAGAAAAGTAAATATATCTTTAATTAGATGGATATCTTGTAAAAATTTAAAATTGTTTGAAAAATTTAAAAAAGAAAATTATATCTCTTTAGCATATGATAACAATAATGAAATTGTATTTTTTTCTACCAGTATATTTAGATTAAATTTAATTATGTCTAAATACAAAAATATTATTTTTTCAAAAATTAAATAGTTTTTAAATTTAAATTTTTTAACAAAAAATTTTAAAAAAATATTTTAAATTAAAAAATTACTTTTTATAAAAAAATATTAGTTTTATATATAAGAAATGTTATGAAAAGAGTGAGTATTAGTTTAAATATTTAATAATTATTTCTTTTAAATATTTTTTATAAAATTATTAATTAATACTTGAAATATCTTAGGAAATATAGAAAAATATTGTTATAATAAAAAAATAAATAATAAAAATAAAAATTTAAATATTTAATTTTTTAATTTATTAAGTATAGTGAAATTTATAAATAAATTTTTTAGAAATTTGTAGTTTAGATTAAAATAAAAATTTTATAAATTTATTTGAATCCTAGTAACATTTGTACAATAAAATATAATTTTTTAATATATAAAATATTAAAAGTTTTTTTTAATAATTTGGAACATTTTTAAAATATTATAAAAAATTTTTTTCAATTTATTTTAGTCAAAATATAAAAAATTACTTAAATATTATATTTTTTAGAAAATTTTAATATTTCAGAAACGAATATTTTAAATGTATATTTTGATATATATAAAAATATTTAATTTAATATTTTATACTTTTTTTATTATAAAATTTTTTATTTTTCTTTTTTTTTTAAATAATATATTTTTAAAAATATATTTTTTAAAAAAATATATATTTTATTTAAATAAAATAGAATTGTTTTGAATAAAATTAAATATCTATATTTATAAATTTATGTTAAAGGAATGTTTTAAGAATTAATAGAAATTTTTTAATATATGTATTAGAAATATTTTTTAGTTTTTAGATATAATTAATATTATAGAAAAATTAATAAATAAATGGAATTATTCTTTAAATAGAAAAAATTTTATTATTTTTTTTTATATTTTTATTTTTTAAAATATTAATTTTTATTTCATAAAAGATATTTTAAAAAATTTATAGAATGAATTATATTTTTTAAAAACAAATAAAAAAAAAAAAAAAAAAAATATTCATATTTTTTTAATTTTATTTGTTTTTTATTATTTATAGATTTTTAAATGAGATATACATGTTTATTTTAAAGAATTATAGTTATTTTGATATAAAAAATTCTTCTAAAATTTTTGAAATTTATAAAAAGAATAATTTATTAACAATTATTAAAGATTATGAATAAAATTTAATATAAAGAGGAATTTACTATATTAATAAGAATTTTTTAATTTTTTTATATAATTTTTATATGATATTAAAACATTTAAGATATATAAATATTTTTTTTATATTTTATAAATTATTAAATAAAATTTTTTTAAAATAAATTTTTAAAAATTATGATTTAATTTCTTCAAAAATTCTTTATTTTATATAAAAATTAATATAGGTATTTTATTATGATTACTATAATATGAATATTAAAATTTCCTATTTTTTTTAGAAAAAGTAATAATTTAAGGAGTTTGAAATAGATTATAATATATAATTAAAAATTATTTGAAAAAATTTTAATAAAAAAATAAATAGTGTTAGACAAATGTTAGGTTATACTAGATTTTATAAAAATTAAAAAAAAAATATCTATTTTATTTATGAGGATATAAATTTTTTCATATTAATTTATGTTATAGAATTATATTTATATACAATATAAAACAAATTATTCGTTTAAGAAATTTTAGAAAAATTATTAAAAATTTAGATATTTAAGATATAATTATCTTTATAAGAAAATTTATAAATTTTTTAATTTAATAAACTAAAATTTAATGGATATATTTTTTTTTACTTGTAATTTAATATGTTAAAAAATTTTTATTAAATTTTTTAAAAATTTAATTTATTTTGTGTTTAATTGAATTTTTTTATTAATTATTTTATTGTAAAAATAAATATTTATATGATTTAATTTAAAAATTTGAATTCTACTACAGACATAGAAATTTTTTATTGATACAGTTTTTTTTTAATGAATTAAATTTTTAAATGATATGAATTTATAATATACCAGATTATATATTTAATTATAAAAAATATATTTTAAAGATTGAGAAAATAAATTAAATAATTCTATTTTTTAGCTTTAATAATATCTATTAAATAATTTTTTTTAAATAAAAAATAAAATTTTAAATTTATTTTTTTTTATTTTTTTTTTTTTTTTTTTGGTGAAAAAGGGATTCGAACCCTTGATACGTTTTCGTATACACGCTTTCCAGGCGTGCTCCTTAAGCCACTCGGACATTTCACCAATTTTATTTTCTCTAATTATTATTTTAATAAAAAAAATATAAACGTCAATTTTTTACAATAAATTAAATTATGTATTTTAAATATATTTTTTAAAACAATTTTTATAAATTTTTAAAATATTATTAGAATTTCTTCATATGAGTATATATAAATGATAAAAATATTTTTTTAAATATTATATTATATTTTATAATTATTTTAGTATACAAATTATTAACTTATGTTTTTTATAGAAAAATTAATATGAAAAAAAAAAATCTTTTTTTAATAGGACCAATGGGTGCTGGAAAAAGTACAGTTGGAAGAATTTTAGCTAAACAGTTAAACATGAAATTTTATGATTCTGATGAAGAAATTGAAAAAAGAACTGGAGCGGATATAAATTGGGTTTTTGATGTTGAAGGAGAATCAGGTTTTAGAAAAAGAGAATCAAAAATTATTAATGAATTAACTCATAAAAAAGGAATTGTTTTAGCAACTGGAGGCGGTTCAATTCTTTCTAGAAAAAATAGAAGATATCTTTCTTCATATGGTATTGTTATTTATTTAAAAATAACTGTTAAAAAACAATTAATTAGAACAAGAACTGATAAAAAAAGACCTTTATTACATATGAAAGATTCTTTGAAATCTACTTTAAAAAAAATGAAAAATGAACGAAAATATTTATATAAAAATATTTCTGATATAATTATTAATGCTGATAATTATAGTGCTCAAACTATTGTTCAAAATATCATTAAATCATTAAATTTATAAAAATTTATTTTTTTTATAATTAAACTTTTAAGTGAAAAAAATATGTTAAAGAAATTTATTGTTCCTTTAAAAGAAAAAAGTTATCCAATAGTAATTGGTTTAGATTTATTTAAAAAAAATCATCTTTTATCTTATTTTAAAAAAAAAAAAAGATATATTTTAATAACAAATAAAACGTTATTAAAATTATGGATAAAAAAAATTGAAAGATTTTTTAATAGTAATAATATTAAAATTGAAATTATTTCTATACCAGATGGAGAGTGCTATAAATCCTTACAAGAAGCAAATAATATTATAACAGAATTATTAAAAAAAGATTGTGGAAGAGATACTATATTAATAGCTTTTGGAGGAGGAGTTATTGGAGATCTTACAGGATTTGTTGCTTCAGTGTATCAAAGAGGAATAGAGTTTATACAAATTCCAACAACTTTGCTTTCACAGGTAGATGCTTCTGTAGGAGGAAAAACTGGAGTAAATCATACTTTAGGTAAAAATATGATTGGTACTTTTTGGCAACCTAAATATGTCATTATTGATTTATTATTTTTATCTACTTTATCACAAAGAGAACTATCTTCAGGTTTTTCTGAAGTTGTAAAATATTCAATAATTTTTGATAAATTGTTTTTTTTATGGCTTGAAAATAATTATTTAAATTTGTTAAAGTTAGATAAAAAATGTTTATTGTATTGCGTTTATAAATGTTGTAAATTAAAATCAGAAATTGTTATTTTAGATGAGAAAGAAAAAAGTTGCAGAGCGTTATTAAATTTTGGTCATACTTATGGTCATGCTATTGAATCATTTATGGGATATAAAAATTTTTTACATGGAGAAGCTGTATCAATAGGTATGATTTTAGCTTCTAGAACCTCTGAAATTTTAGGATTTTTAAAAAAAAATGTTACAGAAAGAATTATTTTTTTATTAAAGAATTTTAATTTACCAGTTTATCCACCAAATGATATGCCTTTAAAAAGTTATATTTTTTATATGAAAAAAGATAAAAAAAATTTTTTAAATAATATAAATTTAATTTTACCTCATAAAATTGGTATAGTAAAAATTTATAAAAAAATTGATAAAAAAGTAATATTATCAGTTATTAAAAATTCTTTAAAAAAATAAAATATATGAAATTTTTTAAAAATTTTCATTATTAAATGTATTTTAAATTGGTTATTAAAATAAATGAAAAAAGTATTTTTAGCACCTTCAATACTATCAGCAAATTTTGCTATTTTAGGTGAAGAAATAAAAAATGTTTTAAATTTTGGAGCAGATATCATTCATTTTGATGTTATGGATAATCATTATGTTCCAAATCTGACATTCGGTCCAATGGTTTTAAAATCTATTCGAGATTATAATATTTTAGCACCAATTGATGTTCATATTATGGCAAAACCAGTAGATAGTTTAATTCCATTATTTGCTAAAGCTGGAGCAACTTATATTACTATTCATCCAGAATCTACAAATCATATTAATAGAACTTTAGATATTATTAAAGAAAATGGATGTAAAGTTGGAATAGCGATTAATCCTGCGTTATCAATTGATTTTTTAGATCATGTAATAGAAAAATTAGATTTAATTTTAATTATGTCTGTTGATCCAGGATTTTCAAATCAAAAATTTATATTAAATACTTTAAAGAAAATAAGGTTAGTGCAAAATAAAATAATTTTAAGTAAACGTAAAATTTATATTTCTGTTGATGGAGGAGTAAAATTTTGTCATTTGGATTCTCTTTTACAATTAGGAGTTAATATTTTTGTAATTGGATCATATATATTTAATCATTCAAATTATAAGTTTGTTATTAAAAAAATTAAAAATTATATATCTAATTTTTAATAATTTTATTATATAATTTTTTTGTTTTTAAGATAATTTTTTGAGAAAAAAAAAAATAATGAATAAAAAAAAAATAAAAGTTTTTAGTGCTATTCAACCCTCAGGAAGTTTAACTATAGGAAATTATATTAGTGTTTTAAGACATTGGAAAAAAATGCAAAAAAAATATCAATGTATTTTTTGTATAGCAGATTTGCATTCATTAACATCTCTTCATAAGGAAGATAATTTTTTAAGAAAAAAATCTATTTTAGATACTTTAGCTATATATTTAGCATGTGGAGTAAATCCAAAGAAAAGTATAATTTTTGTACAGTCATCTGTACATGAACATTCTTCATTAAATTGGATATTAAATTGTCATACTTATTATAATGAATTAATAAGAATGACTCAATTTAAAAATAAAATTTTTCATGTTACTGAAAAAATTAATACAGGATTATTTAATTATCCAACTTTAATGGCTGCAGACATTTTATTATATCAAACAGATAAAGTACATGTTGGAAGAGATCAAAAACAACATATTGAATTAACTAGAAATATTGCAACGAGATTTAATTCAAGATATGGAAAAATATTTAAAATTCCTGAATTATTAATTTATAATTTAGGTTCAAAAATAATGTCTTTAATGGATCCTAGAAAAAAAATGTCAAAATCTGATCTTAATAAAAAAAATGTAATTTTTTTATTAGAAAATTCTAAAGAAATTCTAAAAAAAATTAAATGTTCTATTACTGATTCTGACGTACCTCCAAAAATTTCTTTTGATTCAATATATAAACCTGGAATTTCAAATTTATTAGAAATTCTTTCTGCTTTAGTTGGAAAATCTATACATGAATTAGAACAACATTTTATTAAGAAATCTTATTCGGATTTAAAAAAAGAAGTATATCATTCTGTTGATATGCATATTTCTAAGATTCAAAAAAAATTTTTTATTTATAGAAAAGATAAAGATTTTTTAAAAAAAATATTTTTACAAGGTACTAATAAAGCATCAAAAATTGCTAAAAAAAATTTAAAGAAAGTTTATAAAAGTTTAGGTTTATTTTAATAGAATTTAAGTTTTATTTTATATTTATATATTTTAATAAGTTTTTATTAAAATATATAAAAATATAAATATTTTTTAGAATTTTAAATAATTATATTATTTTTTAATTTGTTTATATCTAAATAATATAAATATAAAAAAAATTAATAAATAAAAAATATTTGATGCGATAAGAGCGGATTTAACTCCTTGAAATTTTATAATTGGAGAAGTAACTAGGAATGTAAGTAAGGTTCCAATTGTTCCAAAAAGTAAAGTAAAATTAATTGTTTTAGGAGAAGGTTTAATTGTTTGTAAGGAAGTAAGAGTTAAAATTATTCCATAAATAGGTCCTGAAAAAAAACCTAATAAGTAAATAATAAAAAGAGACAGTAAATAGTTTGTATTTTGAATAAAACAAAAAATTGTAAGAGTTGATATTCCTGATAATAAGATAATAATTTTTTTAAAATTATATAATTTTAAAAAATAATTAAAAAACCACATTCCAATCATATAACTAGTCCAAAAAATACTGATAATTATATTAGATTTTTCTATATTAATTTTTAAATATTCTATAGAATATTCAGGAATCCAAGATAAAAAACCTAATTGTCCTAATATATATATTAATATTGCAACATATAAAAGAAAAATATTTGTATTTATATATGTTTCTTGAGTATTAATATGGTATGTTTTAATTTCATTTTTTATAAATTTTGGTAAAATCATTGTTTTAGAAGTAAAAAATATAACAAAATAAATTAATCCGATTAAAGAGTATACGTAATTCCATTGAATTTTATGTGTAATAAGAAATATATTTATGATTGGAAAAATAATTCCTGAAAGACTAAAAAATGAATCAGTTAAGAGCATTTTTTGAAATCTTTCTTGTCCATAATATAAATTTGTAATTAAAAATGTTCCAACAGATAAAATCATTCCACTTACTAAACCAAAAAACAATATACTTATTGAAAAAATTATTAAGTTAGTAGATAAAAGAGATAAAATAATAGCTAATGTTGTTAAAAATAAACCACAATCAAGTTGTTGTTGTAAAGGAAAAATTTCAAGGAACCATGAACTACAAAAAACTGATATTAATATTCCTAGATTTAAAAAATTTAAAATAGTACTTGCTTCTGAAATAGGAATTTTAAATTGAGTGGAAACATTTTTTATAATTAAACCTGTTACAGTTATTAAAGCTCCCATCAGAGCATAAGACATAAAACTTATAAAAGTTAATTTAATTCTATTTTTATATATCATAGTTTTTTTTTTAAATAAATTTATTAATTTGAATGTTAATTTTTTATTATAAAAATTAATTAATTTTTTATAGATATTTTAATTATATATAAAATATAAAAAAATTAAATAATATTAAGTTTATAAAAAATTTATATTTATAAAGTTTTAAACGTTTAAGATTATTATATATCTTATATAAGATAATTTGATTTTTTTTATTTTTATTTTTTTTATATAAAAATTTTATTTGTTAAAATGGAGGTTTTTATTGATTTATACTATTATTGTTAAAAGTTCTTTTTTTAGTAAAGAAAATTCTATTAGTGCTTTATTATTTTCTAAAGCGCTAATTATGAAAAAAAAACATTTTATAAAAAGTATTTTTTTTATAAGCGATGGTGTTTTAAACATGAATCGTTTTTTATCTTTCACAATTAATGAATTAAATCTTAAAAAAAAATGGATTAATTTTAGTAAAAAAAATAAAGTTAGATTAAATGTTTGTTTTAGTGCAGCATTAAGACGTGGTATTATAAATATTAAAAAAAAAATTAATTATGAAAATTTTGAAGGAAATTTAGGAATTTTTTTCAAAATTTCAAGCTTAGAAAAATTATCAAGAGATATTCAAAAATCTGATCGTGTTATACAATTTTAATTATTTTTTTTTTAAAAAAATTGGTTTTATATGTTATGAAAAGTATTGCTATTATTTTTTCTCATTCTCCTTTTGGAAATTTTTTAAGTAAAGATGGTTTAGATTTTTCTATTTCTTTAACTGCTTATTCTAAAAAAATAGAAATTTTTTTTATTGGTGATGGAGTATTTCAATGTTTAAAAAATAAAAATTCTAATTATATTTACTGTTATGATTATACGCAACGATTTAAAATTTTAAAAACTTTAGGAGTAAAAAAATTTTATTGTGATCAATCTTCTTTAGAAAGTCGAGGACTTTTAAATATTAAAAATTTTATTGTAACAATGAATATTTTAAATACTAAGAATTTTATTAATAAGTTATCTTTTTTTGATCATATTTTAAACTTTTAAAGAGTATAATAAAAATGCTTCATACTTTAATTAATTCTCCTTTTAAAAGTAATTTAATATTATTAAAAAGTATTATTAATGCAAAAGATGATTTTATTGCGTTACAAGATGGAGTATTAATTTCTTTAAAAAATAATTATTTTTTTAAAGATTTTTTTTTTAAAAAAAAATATGTTTTATTAAATGATTTACAAGCTAGAGGAATTTCATCTTCGATAATATCTGAATCTTTTTTTCCTATAGATTATGAATATTTTGTATATCTTACAGAAATTCATTCACAACAAGTTATTTGGTAATGAAAGATTTTTATAAAGAGATTTTATTGATTTTTAAACGTTTTATATTTATTTATATATATGGAAAAAAATATGGTTACTATTAATCAATTAGTTCGAAAAAATAGATTAAAAAAAATATTAAAAAGTAATGTTCCTGCTTTAGAAAAATGTCCTCAAAAAAGAGGAGTTTGTTTAAGAGTATATACAACAACTCCTAAAAAACCAAACTCTGCACTTCGAAAAGTATGTAGAGTGAGATTAACTAATGGTTTAGAAGTAACAGCTTATATTGGAGGTGAAGGGCATAATTTACAAGAACACTCTGTAATATTAATTAGAGGAGGAAGAGTAAAAGATTTACCAGGAGTAAGATATCATATTGTTCGTGGTGCTTTAGATTGTGCTGGTGTTAAAGAAAGAAAAAATAGTCGTTCTAAATATGGAGTAAAAAGAAAAAAAACTTAATTTATTAAAATTTTATAATATTTATATATTTTAATTAAGGAATAAAAATGCCTCGCAGAAAAGTAATTGGTTCTAGAAAAATATTACCAGATCCGAAATTTTCTTCTGAAATTTTAAGCAAATTTATTAATATATTAATGATTGATGGAAAAAAATCTATTTCAGAAATGATAGTTTATAATGCTTTAAAAGAACTTTCAAAAAAAACTGGTAAATCTCCTTTAGATTCTTTTGAAAATGCATTAGATAAAGTTCGTCCAGTTGTTGAAGTAAAATCTAGAAGAGTAGGAGGTTCTACTTATCAAGTTCCTATAGAAGTAAGACCTGTACGAAGAAATACTTTAGCTATGAGATGGATTGTTGATTCTGCTAGAAAAAGATCTGATAAATCAATGTCTTCTAGATTATTTAATGAATTATTTGATGCTTTATCAAATAAAGGAAATGCTGTAAAAAAAAAAGAAGAAGTACATAAAACAGCAGAAGTAAATAAAGCTTTTGCACATTATAGATGGTAATTTTAAGAAAATAAGGAATAGAATGTCTCGTTTTACTCCGATTAAAAATTATAGAAATATTGGAATTAGTGCACATATAGATGCTGGAAAAACAACAACTACAGAAAGAATTTTATTTTATACAGGAGTAAATCATAAAATAGGTGAAGTGCATGATGGAGCTGCAACTATGGATTGGATGGAACAAGAACAGGAAAGAGGAATAACTATTACTTCTGCAGCTACAACTGCTTTTTGGTCTGGAATGGCAAATCAATATAAATCTCATAGAATTAATATTATAGATACTCCTGGTCATGTAGATTTTACTATAGAAGTAGAAAGATCTATGAGGGTTTTAGATGGAGTAATTATGGTTTATTGTGCAGTAGGAGGAGTTCAACCTCAATCTGAAACTGTTTGGCGTCAAGCAAATAAATATAATGTTCCTAGAATTGCTTTTATTAATAAAATGGATAGATTAGGAGCAAATTTTTTAGAAGTTGTAGATCAAATTAAAATTCGTTTAGGAGCAAATCCTGTTCCTATTCAGTTAGCAATTGGAAAAGAAAATAATTTTGTAGGTATAATAGATTTAATTAAAATGAAAGCAATTCATTGGAATGAAAAAGATCAAGGAATTACATTTACTTATAAAAAAATTCCAGAAAATTTATTAGAAGAATCTAAAAAATTTAATCAAAAAATAATTGAATTAGTTGCTGACTTTAACGAAAAATTCATGGAAAAATATTTTAATGAAGAAGATTTTACAGAAGATGAAATTAAATCTGTTTTACGTGAAAAATCTTTAAAAAATGAAATAGTTTTAGTGACTTGTGGTTCAGCTTTTAAAAATAAGGGTGTACAAGCATTGTTAGATGCAGTGATTGATTATTTACCTTCTCCTATAGATGTCAATTCTATTTCAGGAACTTCATCTGTTGAAAATGATTTAAAAATTGTTAGGAAATCTAAAGATACAGAACCTTTTTCAGCATTAGCATTTAAAATTTCTACTGATCCTTATGTTGGAAATTTAACATTTTTTAGAGTATATTCAGGTATGATAAGTTCAGGAGATACTATTTTTAATTCTGTTAAATCTAAACGTGAACGTTTAGGAAGAATTGTTCAAATGCATGCAAATAAAAGAGAAGAAATAAAAGAGGTTTATTCTGGAGATATTGCAGCTGCAATTGGATTAAAAGATGTTATGACTGGAGATACTTTATGTAGTTATGAAAATCCTATTGTTTTAGAAAAAATGGAATTTCCAGAACCAGTTATTTCAATTGCAGTAGAGCCAAAAACAAAAGTTGATCAAGAAAAAATGGGAATAGCTTTAAATAGATTAGCTAAAGAAGATCCTTCTTTTAAAGTTTGGACTGACAAAGAATCTAATCAAACTATCATTGCTGGTATGGGAGAATTACATTTAGAAATTATAATTGATCGTATGAAAAGGGAATTTAGTGTTGATGCAAATATTGGAAAACCTCAAGTAGCATATAGAGAAACAATTGGTTTAGAAGTAAAAAATATTGAAGGAAAATATATAAAACAATCTGGAGGTAGAGGTCAATATGGACATGTTGTAATAGATATATTTCCTTTAGAGCCAGGATCTGAAGGGTATAAGTTTATTAATAGTATTAAAGGAGGTGTTATTCCAGGAGAATATATTTCTGCTGTAGAAAAAGGAATTCAAGAACAATTAAAATTTGGTCCATTAGCAGGTTATCCTGTATTAGATATTGGTATAAGATTGCATGATGGATCTTATCATGATGTTGATTCTTCAGAAATCGCTTTTAAATTAGCTGCATCTATTGCTTTTAAAAATGGGTTTAAAAAAGCTCGACCAATTTTATTAGAACCTATCATGACTGTTGAAGTAGAAACTCCTGAAGAATATATGGGTGATGTAATAGGTGATTTAAATCGTCGTCGAGGAATTATTGAAAGTATGATAGATCAGGATTTAAGAAAAATAATAAAATCTTTAGTTCCACTTTCAGAAATGTTTGGATATGCTACTGATTTACGTTCTCAAACTCAAGGTAGAGCTTCTTATTCTATGGAATTTTTAAAATATACAGAAGCTCCTAATAATATTTCTAAAGATATTATTGAAAGTAACATTAAGTAAAGTATTTTTTCAAAAATATAAATTTTATAATTCTACTTCAAGGTTAAATTATGTCAAAAGAAAAATTTAAACGTGTAAAGGTTCATATTAATGTAGGAACTATTGGACATGTTGATCATGGAAAAACTACTTTAACTGCAGCAATTACTACTGTTTTATCTAAAACATATGGAGGATCTGCTAGAGCTTTTGATCAGATAGATAATGCTCCTGAAGAGAAAGCTAGAGGAATTACTATTAATACTTCTCATGTAGAATATGATACTAAAGAAAGACATTATGCTCATGTTGATTGTCCTGGTCATGCTGATTATATAAAAAATATGATTACTGGAGCAGCTCAAATGGATGGGGCAATATTAGTTGTAGCTGCAACAGATGGACCAATGCCTCAGACACGTGAACATATTTTATTAGGTAGACAAGTAGGAGTTCCATATATTGTTGTTTTTTTAAATAAATGTGATATGGTAGATGACGAAGAATTATTAGAATTAGTTGAAATGGAAGTAAGAGATTTGTTAACTCAATATGAATTTCCAGGTGATGAAACTCCAATTATTAGAGGTTCTGCTTTGAAAGCTTTAGAAGGAGATCCTATATGGGAATCTAAAATAATTGATTTATCTAATACATTAGATCAATATATTCCAGAACCAAAAAGATTAATAGATGAACCTTTTTTATTACCTATAGAAGATGTTTTTTCAATTTCAGGAAGAGGAACTGTAGTAACTGGAAGGGTTGAAAAGGGAGTGATAAAAGTTGGTGAAGAAGTTGAAATTGTTGGAATAAAACCTACTACAAAAACTATTTGTACAGGTGTTGAGATGTTTAGAAAATTATTGGACGAAGGTAGAGCTGGAGAAAATATAGGAGTATTATTAAGAGGTACTAAAAGAGATGATATAGAAAGAGGTCAAGTTTTATCTAAACCTGGAAGTATTTTACCACATAATAAATTTGAATCTGAAGTTTATGTTTTATCAAAAGAAGAAGGGGGTAGACATACGCCTTTTTTTAAAGGATATAGACCACAATTCTATTTTAGAACTACAGATGTAACAGGATTTGTTGAGTTACCGAGTGATGTTGAAATGGTTATGCCTGGTGATAATATAAAAATTACAGTAACTTTAATACATCCAGTAGCTATGTCTGAAGGTTTAAGATTTGCTATTAGAGAAGGTGGAAGAACTGTTGGAGCAGGGGTTGTTGCTAAAGTTCTTAGTTAATTTTTTAAAATATTATTATTTTTAAATAGTCAAGAAAAGATTATTTCTTTTCTTGATTTAAAAATAAAAATTTTTTTAGAATATATAATAAAATAATTTTATATATTATATTTTTTTTAGAATATACTATTTAGTATTAGTTTGTAAAAATATCTATTTTATAATATTATTTATAAATAAATATTAAAATTTTATTTTTTAAGTAAAGAATTATATTTTTTATTTTAAAAAATTACAATAAATTATCCTAAAGTACTCTCTAAATATTTAAAAGAGAGTAATTTTTAGTTTTTATCATAATCAATAATTGGAGTTCTGATAATATGCAGAACCAAAGAATTAGAATACGTCTAAAAGCTTTTGATCATAAATTAATAGATTATTCTACTGCAGAAATTGTAGATACTGCAAAAAGAACTGGCGCTCAGGTTCGTGGACCTATACCTTTACCTACAAGAAAAGAAAAATTTACTGTTTTGATTTCTCCTCATGTAAATAAAGATGCTCGAGATCAATATGAAATTCGTACTCATAAAAGATTAATAGATATTGTTGAACCAACTGAAAAAACTGTTGATGCTTTAATGAGATTAGATCTTGCTGCTGGGGTAGATGTTCAAATTAGTTTGGGTTAATTAAATTAAATTTTTAGGAGTTAATAAAAAATTGTGTTTGGATTAGTTGGAAAAAAAATTGGGATGACAAGAATTTTTGATAAGGAAGGTTTTTCTACACCTGTAACAGTAATTGAAATTACTGAAAATAGAATTACTCAAATTAAAAAAAATGTTTCAAAAAAATTTTTTTTAGTACAATTAACTACAGGAACAAAAAAAATATATTCTTTAAATAAACCAGAATTAGGTCATTTTAATAAAAATAAAATTGTTCCAGGACGTGGATTATGGGAATTTAAAACGTCTTTAAAAAAAAAATTTTTTATTGGACAAAAATTGAATGTGGATTTTTTTCAAGATTTTAAAAAAGTAGATATTACAGGTTTTTCTAAAGGAAAAGGTTTTTCTGGGACTATTAAACGTTGGAATTTTTCTTCACAGGATGCTACTCATGGAAATTCTTTATCTCATAGAGCTCCTGGTTCTATTGGTCAAAATCAAACTCCTGGGAGAGTTTTTAAAGGAAAAAAAATGGCTGGTCATTTAGGAAATAAAAAAGTTACTATACAAAGTTTATTAATTATTCAAATAAATTTAAAAAGTAATTATTTATTAATAAAAGGATCGGTTCCTGGATCTTTAGGAGGAGATTTAATTGTTAAGCCAGCTATTAAAAAAAAATAAGGAGTATTTTTAATGGAATTGATTTTAAAAGATACAAATGAAATTGTTAAAATTTCTAATTTAGTTTTTAGTCGAGATTTTAATAAATTTTTAGTTCATCAAGTTTTAAAATCTCATAGTATTTCAAAAAGACAAGGAACAAAAGCACAAAAGAGTCGTGCAGAAGTTTCTGGTTCTGGAAAAAAACCTTGGAGACAAAAAGGTACAGGTAGGGCTCGTGTTGGTTCTATTAGAAGTCCTATTTGGAGATCTGGTGGAGTTACTTTTGCTTCTAAACCAAGGGATTATAAGCAAAAAATTAATAAAAAGATGTATCGTGGTGCTTTAAGATGTATTTTATCTGAATTATTACGTGTTAATAGAATAATTGTATTAAAAAATTTTTCAATAAAATATCCTAAAACAAAAAAATTGTTAACAAAATTAAAAACTTTAAATATAGAAGATGTACTAATTATACAAAAAATATTAGATACAAAAATTTTATTAGCTTCTAGAAATTTATATAAAGTTTCTGTAATTAATTCAAACTTTATTAATCCGTTAATTTTATTAACTCATTCTTATGTTTTAATTACTTTAGATGCATTAAAAGATATAGAGGAAAATCTTTTATGATAAAAAAAAATTTTTTATTTAAAACAATAAATTCTTTACATATTTCAGAAAAATCTAATCAATGTCAAGAAAAAAATAATGTTATTGTTTTAAAAGTTAATAAAAATTCTACAAAAAAAGAGATTAAAATTGCTGTTTTTAAAATGTTTAATCTTTTGGTAAAAAAAGTTAATTTAGTTAATATAAAAGGCAAATCAAAAAAAAAAGGTAAAAATATTACTAAGAAAAAAACAATTAAAAAAGCTTATATTTTTTTAAAGAAAAATCAGAATCTAGATTTTTTAAAATTATAATTAAGAATTAATTAGAGAAAAATGAATGGCAATTATTAAATGTAAACCAACATCTCCTGGTCGTAGACACGTAATTAAAGTAGTAGATCATAGTTTATATAAAGGGAAACCTTTTTCTAATTTAGTGAGAAAAAAAAATAAACATGGAGGAAGAAACAATAGAGGAAGAATTACGACAAGACATATTGGAGGGGGACATAAAAATTTATATCGTATTATAGATTTTAAACGTAATAAAGATAATATTTTAGCAACTGTGATACGTTTTGAATATGATCCTAATCGTTCTTCAAACATTGCTTTAATATTGTATAAAGATGGTTTATATAGTTATATTTTATCTCCTAAAGGAATTAAAATAGGTTCTACTGTATGTTCTGGAAAAAATGTTGAAATAAAAATAGGAAATGTTTTACCTTTAAATAAAATTCCAGTAGGTACTTTAATTCATAATGTTGAATTAAAACCAGGAAAAGGAGGTCAATTAGCACGTTCTGCTGGTAGTTATTTACAATTAATATCAAAAGAATTAAATTATGTAAGTGTACGTATGCGTTCTGGAGAGATTAGAAAAATTTTATCTAAATGTAGAGCAACGATTGGAGAAGTTGGAAATTCTGAACATATGTTACAAGTGTTTGGTAAAGCTGGAGCATCTCGTTGGAGAGGAATTAGACCAACTGTAAGAGGAACTGCTATGAATCCAGTAGATCATCCTCATGGAGGTGGAGAAGGTAGAAATTTTGGAAAACATCCAGTAACTCCTTGGGGAGTTCAAACGAAAGGAAAGAAAACAAGAAAAAATAAGAGAACAAAAAAATTTATTATTCGTTCTCGTAAAAAATAATTTTATATAGGATATTTTATGCCTCGTTCTTTAAAAAAAGGTCCGTTTATTGATGAAAGTTTATATAAGAAAGTAGAATTAGCGGTTTTAAAAAAGGATAAAAAACCTATAAAAACTTGGTCTAGACGTTCTACAATTTTTCCAAATATGATTGGTTTAACAATTTCTATACATAATGGAAAGCAACATATTCCTGTTTTTATTACAGAGGAAATGGTCGGTCATAAATTAGGAGAATTTTCTTTAACAAGAACTTACCGAGGTCATACTTCTGATAGGAAGATTAAAAAACGTTAAATTTTTATATAAAAATAGGATAAATATGTGAAAGTTATAGCTAAATATAAAAAAGCATGTTCTTCAGCACAAAAATTAAGGTTAATAGCGAATGTTATTCGTGGAAAAAGAGTGGATAAAGCAATTGATATATTAAATTTTTCTAAAAAAAAAGCATCTATCTTAATTAAGAAAGTTCTTGAATCAGCTATTTCTAATGCAGAACATAATAATGGATTAGATATAGATTTATTAAGAATAAGCACTATTTTAATAGATGAAGGTCCAACTATGAAAAGAATGATGCCTCGAGCAAAAGGACGAGCAGATCAAATTTTAAAACGTACTAGTCATATTACAATTGTTGTTTCAGATTGAAAATTTTGGGGATAATATAATAATGGGACAAAAAGTACATCCACATGGAATGAGATTAGGAATTATTAGACAATGGAATTCTATATGGTTTTCAAATAGTAAAAATTTTTCTAACTATTTAAATAGTGATTTTAAAGTTCGTCGATTTTTAATGAAAAAATTATTTCGTGCATCTGTATCAAAAATTGTTATAGAAAGACCATCTAAAACAATGAAGGTAATTATATATACTGCACGTCCAGGAATTGTTATTGGAAAAAAAGGTGAAGATATAGAAAATTTAAGAAAAATAATTTCAAATATTGCTCAAGTTCCTGCACAAATAACAATTTCAGAAATAAAAAAACCAGAATTAGACTCAAAATTAGTAGCGGATAACATTGTTTCTCAGTTAGAAAGGAGAGTAATGTTTAGAAGGGCAATGAAAAGAGCAATTCAAAATTCAATGAGACATGGAGCTAAAGGAATTAAAGTAGAAATTAGTGGAAGATTAGGAGGAGCTGAGATTGCAAGAACAGAATGGCAAAGAGAAGGAAGAGTTCCATTACATACTTTAAGAGCAGATATTGATTATAGTTCTTTAGAAGCTCATACAACTTTTGGAGTAGTAGGAGTTAAAGTTTGGATTTTTAAGGGAGAAATTTTAGGTGGTATGCCGAAAATAAATAAAGTTATATCAAATATACAATTAAAAAAACAAAATAAAAGAATTCGTAAGTAAGGAGAATTTTTTAAAATGCTTCAGCCAAAAAAAACAAAATTTAGAAAAATGCATAAAGGACGTAATAGAGGTTTAATTTTTAATGATAATGTTATTTTTGGATCTTTTGGTTTAAAAGCTATTACGAGAGGGCGTTTAACTTCTCGTCAAATTGAATCTGCTCGAAGAATTATTGCTCGATATATTAAAAGGTTAGGAAAGGTTTGGATAAGAATTTTTCCAGATAAACCTATTACTCAAAAACCTTTAGAAGTGCGTATGGGAAAAGGAAAGGGAAATGTTGAATATTGGGTAGCTTTAATTCAACCTGGGAAAATTTTATATGAAATTAATGGAATTTCTGAAAATGTTGCTCGTAAAGCATTTAAATTAGCTTCAGCAAAATTACCTGTTAAAACAATTTTTGTTTTAAAAATGGAAAATTTATGAATATTATCAAATTAAGAAAAAAAAATTGTAAATTTCTTGAAAAAGAGTTATTTAGTTTATTTAAAGAACAATTTAATTTACGTATGCAATTTACTTCTAAAAAATTAATTCAAACTCATTTATTAAAAAAAAATAGAAAAAAAATTGCTATTATTAAAACATTGATATCTGAAAAGGATTATTAAATGTCGGAAAAAAGTAAATTTTTGAAAGGTTATGTAATAAGTAATAAAATGCAAAAATCTATAGTAGTTCTTGTAGAGCGATTTATTAAGCATCCAATGTATAAAAAATTTGTAAAAAAAAAAACTAAATTTCATGTTCATGATGAATATAATAAATGTTCTATAGGAGATATTGTTTTAATTAAAGAAAATAGACCAATTTCAAAGAAAAAGTCTTGGATTTTAGTTGATATTTTAAAAAAATGTGTTTTTTAAAAAAAAAATAATTTATAGAAGACATGATAAAATTTTTTATTTTCATGTTTTCTAGAATAGTTTACAATTTTTTTTAAACTCATAATATAATGAGGAAATTATTATATGATTCAAGAACAAACTGTTTTAAATGTTGCAGATAATTCAGGAGCTCGTTCAGTAATGTGTATTAAAGTTTTAGGAGGATCTAGGAGAAGATATGCAAATATTGGAGATGTTATTAAAATTACTATTAAAGAAGCCATTCCAAGAGGAAAAGTAAAAAAAGGAGAAGTTTTAAAAGCTGTAATTGTTAGAACTAAAAAAGGAATTAGAAGATCAGATGGTTCTTTAATTAGATTTGATAGTAATTCTTGTGTAGTTCTAAATAATAATGAACAACCAATAGGAACACGTATTTTTGGTCCAGTTACTCGTGAATTACGTACAGAAAAATTTATGAAAATAATTTCTTTAGCACCAGAAGTTTTATAATTATATTATAGGTAAGAATATATATGGCATCTAAAATTCGATCTAATGATAAAGTGATTGTTTTATCAGGAAAATATAAAAAGAAAATTGGAATTGTAAAAAAAGTTTTATCTAAAAATAAAGTTATTGTTGAAGGAATAAATATTGTTATAAAGCATCAAAAACCTATTCCTTCACAAAATAAACCTGGAGGGATAATTAAAAAGGAGTCTTATATTCATATTTCTAATATAGCTCTTTTAAATCCGATAACAAATAAACCAGATAAAGTAGGATTTAAATTTAAAAATGGAAAAAAAATAAGATTTTTTAAATCTAATAATGTTGATCTATAGTAATTTGGAATATAATTATGAGTGATATTTATAATTTGTATAAAAAAACAATCGTACCTAAATTAATTAAAAAATTTAATTATAGTTCTGTAATGCAAGTTCCAAAATTTGAGAAAATTGTTTTAAATATGGGTGTTGGAGAAGCAATATCTAATAAGAAAAAATTAGATTATGCTATTTCTGATTTAACTATTATATCTGGTCAAAAACCTATTGTTACAAAAGCTAGAAAATCTATTGCTGGATTTAAAATTAGACAAGGATATATTATTGGATGTAAAGTTACTTTAAGAGGATTAAGAAAATGGCATTTTTTGAATAAATTAATTAATATTGCAATGCCTAGAATAAGAGATTTTAGGGGTTTTTCTAAAAATTCTTTTGATGGTCGAGGTAATTATAATTTTGGAATAAAAGAACAAATAATTTTTCCAGAAATTGATTATGATAAAATAGATAAAATTAGAGGATTAGATGTATCTATTGTAACTACAGCTAATACAAATGTAGAAGGATTTTTTTTATTATCAGAATTTAATTTTCCTTTTAGAGAAAAAAATTAATTAAGGTGTATTTATATGGCTAAACAGTCTATGAAAGAAAGAGAAAAAAAAAGAATTTTTTTAGGGAATAAATTTTTTAAAAAAAGAATGAAATTGAAATTTATGATTATTAATTTAAATTTGTCAAAAAAAGAAAGATGGAATGCTGTTTTTAAATTACAAAAATTACCAAGAGATTCTAGTATTTCAAGACAAAGAAATCGTTGTTTTTTAACTGGACGACCACATGGATTTTTAAGAAAATTTGGTTTAAGTAGAATAAAATTAAGAGAAGCTGCTATGAGAGGAGAAATTCCAGGTTTAAGAAAATCGAGTTGGTAATTAAAAAAAATAATTTAAATTTGTATTAGGAATAATATTATATGAGTATGCATGATCCTATATCAGATATGTTTGTGCGAATTAAAAATGGACAATTTGCTAATAAAATTTCAGTAAATATGCCTTTTTCTAAATTTAAAGAACAGATTGCGAATTTATTAAAAAAAGAGGGATATATTAAAGATTTTTGTATAAATAAAATAAAAAAACCAAAATTAAAAATTTTTTTAAAATATTTTAAAGGTAAACCTGTTATTGAAAAAATTTTTAGAATAAGTAAACCAGGGTTAAGAGTATATAAAAAAAAAAGTGACATTCCTCAAGTTATGTCTGGTTTAGGAATTTCTATTATATCCACTTCAAAAGGAATATTTTCAGATAAGGAAGCGAGAAATAAAGGTTTGGGTGGTGAAGTAATTTGTTATGTTTCTTAATTAAAAGGAGCTAGAATGTCTAGAATAGCTAAGCGTTCAATAATTATCCCAGATAATGTTGAAGTTTTTTTAGATAATCAATATGTTCAAATTAAAGGTCAGAAAGGAATTTTAAAACGTAGATTTAATAATCTTGTTGAAATTAATTTAAAAGATAAAATTTTAAATATAAGAGCTAGAAAATCTAGTTTAAATGGATGGATGCAAGCTGGTACTGTACGATCTTTAATTAATTCAATGATTTTAGGAGTTACTTACGGATTTTCTAAAAAGTTAATTTTAGTAGGAGTTGGATATAAGTTTGCATTAGAAAATAGTAAAAAAAAGTTAATATTGTCTTTAGGATATTCACATAATATTGTATATTTTTTACCTTTTGGAATTGATATTGAATTAATTTCTCAAACAGAAATAGTGATTAAAGGAATAGATAAACAGTTAGTTGGACAAGTATCTGCAAATTTAAGATTATATCGTAGACCGGATGCATATAAAGGAAAAGGTATACGTTATTATAATGAGTTTGTAAAAACTAAAGAGGCAAAGAAGAAATAAGATGCAATCTATGAATTTTAAAAGTAAAATAAGAAAAAAAAGAGCTTTAAAAATACGTTGTAAATTAAAATCTTTAAAGGTAATTCGTTTAGTTGTACATAAAACATCTCGTCATATTTATGCTCAAATAATATCTTCAGATAACTTTTCTATTATAGCATTTGCTTCGACTTTAGAAAAAGAAATAAGTAAAAATTTAAGTTATACTGGAAATAAAAAATCTGCACAAGTTATTGGAAAAATTATTGCACAAAGAGCTTTAAAAAAAGGAGTAAAAAAAGTTTCTTTTGATCGTTCAGGTTTTAAATATCATGGAAGAATTATGGAATTAGCAAATTCTGCTCGTAAATTTGGACTTCAGTTTTAAGGAAAATTTATTTTTATGATTAATAATGAAAAAAAATATGTTGGAGAATTACAAGAAAAATTAATTACAGTAAATAGAGTTTCTAAAACTGTAAAAGGAGGAAGAATATTTTCTTTTACAGCATTAACTGTAGTTGGAAATAGAAATGGAAAAGTTGGTTTTGGTTATGGAAAAGCAAGAGAAGTTCCATTTGCTATTCAAAAAGCAATGGAACGTGCTAAAAGAAATATGATTAGTTTTAAATTAAAAAATAAAACTTTACAGCATACTGTTATAGAATTTTATACGAGTTCTAAGGTATTTATGAAACCAGCATCTGAAGGAACTGGAATTATTGCTGGAGGTGCTATGAGAGCTGTTTTAGAAGTTTCAGGAGTTCAAAATGTT
This sequence comes from Buchnera aphidicola (Periphyllus acericola), assembly GCF_964019855.1. GTDB lineage: Bacteria > Pseudomonadota > Gammaproteobacteria > Enterobacterales > Enterobacteriaceae > Buchnera_J > Buchnera_J aphidicola_BC. Next base: position 198,982 of record NZ_OZ026466.1, on the reverse strand, counting down.
TTAGCAAAAACTTATGGTTCAACTAATCCAATTAATGTTGTTAGAGCAACTATTAATGGTTTAAATAATATGAAATCTCCAAAAGACATTGCTGAAAAACGAAATAAATCTATTAAAGATATTTATGAGTAAAAAACTATGGAAAAATTTTTAATTGTTACACAAATAAAAAGTAGTATTGGTATACTTCCTAAACATAAATTAACTTTAAAAGGATTAGGTTTAAGACATATTAATCATACAGTAAAAAGAAAAAAAAATAAGTCTATTATTGGTATGATTAATAAGATTTCTTATATGTTAAAAGTCAGATAGGTAAAAAATATGTATTTAAATACAATATTTACGGATTGTAAAAATAAAAAAAAAAAACGTTTAGGGAGAGGTATAGGATCTGGTTTAGGAAAAACTTCTGGAAGGGGTCATAAAGGTCAAAAATCTAGAACTGGAAGCAGTATTCGTAGAGGTTTTGAAGGAGGTCAAACTCCGTTTTATAGAAGAATTCCAAAATTTGGTTTTATTTCAAGAAAAAAGAAAATAAAAAAAGAATTAAGATTATGTGAATTAACTTCTTTAAATGAAAAAATAATAAATTTAAATATTCTTAAAAAAAGAAATTTAATTAAATCCAATGTTAAACAGGTGAAGATTATTTCTTCTAAAAATTTTTCTTATATTATAAAAATTCAAGGTTTATCTGTAACGAAAGGAGCTCGTTTAATAATTGAATCTTTCGGAGGAACAGTCGAGGAATAATAATAATAATAATGGATAAAAAAAAAAATATTTTAAAAAGTAAAAAGTTAGGAATGAATTTATCTGAAATAAAAAAAAGAATAATTTTTTTAATTTTTTCTTTAGTAATTTTTCGTTTAGGATCTTTTATTCCTGTTCCAGGTATTGATACAGTATCTTTATCTCGATTATTAAATAATCAACAAGGAACTTTTGTTGAAATGTTAAATATGTTTTCTGGTGGGGCATTAAGTAGAGCATCAATTTTTTCATTAGGAATAATGCCTTATATTTCTTCTTCAATTATTATTCAATTATTAACGTTTATATATCCTTCTTGGAAAGAATTAAAAAAAGAGGGAGAATCTGGAAGAATAAAAATTAATCAATATACTAAATATTTTACTTTAATTTTATCTATTATACAATCTATTGGAATAGCAATTAGTTTACCAAATATTCCTGGAATGAGGTCATTAATTTTTAATTTAGATTTTTGTTTTTATATAACTGCAATTATAAGTTTAGTTACAGGAACAATTTTTTTAATATGGGTAGGAGATTTAATTACAGAACATGGATTGGGAAATGGAATTTCTGTAATTATTTTTTCTGGTATTGTAGCAAATTTACCAATTGCTATTATTCATACTTTACAAGATTTAAAATTAAGAAATTTAAGTTATAGTATTTTTTTTTTAATAAATTTTTTAGTTTTTTTTATTATTTATTTTGTTGTATTTGTAGAAAGAAGTCAAAGAAAAATAACAATTTATTATTCAAATAGACAACAAAAAAATAATTTATATTCTTCAAATATTGCTTATTTGCCTTTAAAAATAAATATGTCTGGAGTTATTCCTGCAATTTTTGCTTCTAGTGTAGTATTATTTCCTGTGACAATTATTTCTTGGTTAAAAGGTAATAATTTTCAAACTAATTCAATTTTAAATTCAATGTATAATAATTTACAACCTGGTCAATTAATTTATATAATTTTATATACTTTTGCTATAGTTTTCTTTTGTTTTTTTTATACTAATTTAGCTTTTAATTCAAGAGAAACTTCGGAAAATTTAAAAAAATCTGGAGCTTTTATACAAGGAATTCGTCCAGGAGAAAACACTTCAAATTATATAAAAAAAATTATGTTTAAATTAACTTTAATTAATTCATTTTATATTGTTTTTATATGTTTAATTCCTGAATTTATGCATTTTTTTATGCATGTTCCATTTTATTTTGGTGGAACATCATTATTAATAGTAGTGGTTGTAATTATAGATTTAATTGTTCAATTACAAACTTTAGTTATGTCAAAACAATATCAATCTTCTTTTAAAAGAGCTAATTTAAATTTACATAGATAAATATTTTTTATAACAAGAGAAGAAATTATGAAAGTGAAAACATCAATTAAAAAATTTTGTAGAAATTGTAAAATTATACGTAGGAAAAATGTTGTTCGTGTTATATGTAGTAATGATCCTAAACATAAACAAAGACAAGGTTAAAAAATTGAAATTTTTTTTTTTTTAAATTTTAATTTTTATATATTTTTTACATAAATAAGAGGAGTTTATTGAATTGACTCGTATAGCAGGAATAAATGTTCCTGATAAAAAACGTACAGTAATTGCTTTAACATCAATTTATGGAATAGGAAAATCTCGTTCTAAATTAATATGTCGTTTATTAAATATATCTGATTGTTTATATATTTCTAAATTAACTAAAAAACAAATAGATCTTTTAAGAACTACTATTTCAAAATTTATTGTTGAAGGTGATTTAAGAAGAGAAAGAACTTTAAAAATTAAAAGATTGATTGATCTTGGTTGTTATAGAGGAGTTCGTCATCGTAGAAAGTTACCAGTACGTGGACAAAGAACAAAAACTAACGCTCGTACTAGAAAAGGTCCTCGTAAATTAATAAAAAAATAATTTAGGTTATTAATAATTATGTCAAAAAAAAAAGTAAGAATTAAAAAACGCATAAAAAATCAGATAATTGATGGAATTGCTCATATTTATGCTTCTTTTAATAATACGATTGTTACAATTACAGATAAAAAAGGTAATACTTTAGGATGGGCTACTTCTGGAGGTTCTGGTTTTAGAGGATCTAGAAAGTCTACTCCATTTGCAGCTCAAGTCGCAGCAGAAAAATGTGCTGAAAAAGTTAAAGATTATGGCATAAAAAATTTAGATATAATGGTAAAAGGACCAGGTCCAGGAAGAGAATCTACAATTAGAGCTTTAAATTCAGCAGGATTTAAAATTATTAATATTATTGATATTACACCTATTCCACATAATGGATGTAGACCCCCTAAAAAAAGAAGAGTGTAATTTTTTTATTTGTTAAATATAGAGAAAAAAAAATGGCTAAGTATTTAGGTCCAAAATTAAAATTAAGTAGAAGAGAAAAAACAGATTTATATCTTAAATCTGGTTTAAGACCTATTAGTTCAAAATGTAAAATTGATCATTTACCTGGTCAACATGGTTCTAGAAAACAAAGATTGTCTGATTATGGTATACAATTAAGAGAAAAACAAAAAGTTCGTAGATTATATGGTATTTTAGAAAAACAATTTCGAAAATATTATAAAATTGCTTCTAAATCAAGGGGAAATACTGGAGAAAAATTATTACAATTATTAGAAAATAGATTAGATAATATAGTATATAGAATTGGTTTTGGAACTACACGAGCGGAATCTCGACAACTAGTTAGTCATAAATCTATTAGTGTAAATAATAAAATAGTAAATATTCCTTCTTATCAGGTTTCTGTAAATGATGTTATTGAAGTAAGAGAGAAATTTAAAAAACATTTAAGGATAAAAGCATCTTTAGAATTATCTGAACAAAAAGAACAAGTTTCATGGATAGATTTGAATTTAAATAAAATGCAGGGTATTTTAAAAAGAAAACCAGACAGAACAGATTTATCTTCTGAAATCAATGAACATTTAATCGTAGAACTTTATTCTAAATAATATTTTTAAAGGTTTCATATAATGTCCGATTTATTAAGAAAATTTTTAAAACCCCGTTTAGTTGATATAAAACAATATAGTTCAACTCATTCTAAAGTTACTTTAGAGCCTTTAGAAAGAGGTTTTGGTCATACTTTAGGAAATTCTTTACGTAGAATTTTGTTGTCATCTATTCCTGGATGTGCTGTAACAGAAGTAGAAATTGATGGTGTTTTGCATGAATATAGTACAAAAGAAGGAATTAAAGAAGATATTCTTGAAGTATTATTAAATTTAAAAGAGTTATCTGTTAATATTTATGGAAAGAATTCTGCATATATAATTTTACAAAAAAAAGGAATAGGAGTTGTTACTGCATCTGATTTAAAATGTGATTCAAGTGTTGAAATTTTTAAATTAAATCATATTATTTGTAATTTAACTCATAAAAATTCTTCTATAAGTATGAAAATTAAAGTTCAAAGAGGTAGGGGTTATTCTCCTGCTTCTTCTCGTATAAAAAAAAATGAAAATGAAAATTATATAGGAAGATTATTTATAGATGCATGTTATAGCCCTATTGTTCGAGTTTCTTATATAGTAGAAGCAGCAAGAGTAGAAAGAAGAACTGATTTGGATCGATTGATTATAGAATTAGAAACTAATGGTTCTATTAATCCTGAAGATGCTATTAAAAAATCTGCAACAATTTTATCAAATCAATTAGAATCTTTTGTAGATTTAAAAGATGTTTGTGAACCAATTGAAACTGTTGTAAAACCTGAATTTGATCCGATTTTATTAAAACCTGTTGATGATTTAGAATTAACTGTTCGTTCAGCGAATTGTTTAAAAGCTGAATCTATACATTATATTGGAGATTTAATACAAAAGACTGAAGTAGATTTATTAAAGACTCCAAATTTAGGAAAAAAATCGTTAACTGAAATAAAAGATATATTATCTTCTAGAAATTTATCCTTAGGGACAAAATTACAGAATTGGCCTCCAGAAAGTATTATAGAAGAATAAAATTGTTTTACAAAGGATAATAAATTATGCGACATCAAAAAGTTGGTCGTAAATTAAATAGAAAACGTAGTCATTTAAAAGCTATGATAAAAAATTTAACTTGTTCTCTTTTAATACATGAAAAAATTAAAACTACTATAGCAAAATCAAAAGAATTAAGAAGAACAGTAGAACCAATTATTACAATTTCAAAAATTGATAACCTTTCTAATAGAAGATTAGTTTTTTCTAGAATTAGAAATAATTTTGTTGTTTATAAGCTTTTTAAAGATTTAGGTCCTTTTTTTTTAAATAGATCTGGTGGTTATATAAAAATTATTAAATGTGGATTTCGAAACGGAGATAAGTCTCCAATGGCATATATTTTATTAGTTAATAGAAATAATTTTATAGAAACTAAAAAGTAGTTTATAAAATAATAAAATTTTAAAGAATTTATAAAAAACAAACGGCAAAAATGCCGTTTTGTTTTTTTTTTTTTTTTTTTTTTTTTTTTTTTTTTTTTTTTTTTAAATGTTTATATTTCAATTTTTTAAAATTTTTTAATTTAAAATTTTTCCTATTTTGAATAATTTTTTATAAGAATTTATTATTTGAGAAACATTATTTTTTTTTTTTCCAGAAATTTGTAATTTTTTTATTTTAAGTATATTTTTTTTTGTAGATATGAAAATTCCATTTTTATTAGCTTTGAGAATAGTTCCTGGAATATTTTTTTTTGAAGATTTTACTATTTTTGCTTTCCAAATTTTAATCATTATTTTTTTAATAAAAAAAAAAGATCCGGGCCATAAAATAAAAGCTCTTATTTGTTTTTCTATATTTTTAGCATTAGAATGCCAATTTATTAATCCATTTTTTTTTTTTATTTTATTAGTATATGTTACTTTTTTTTCATTTTGTGGAATTTTTATTATTTTTTTAAGAAATATTTTTTTTAAACATTTAATTAATGATTTTTTTCCAAGTATAGATAATTTTTTTAATAGTGTTATATATGTTTCATTTTTTTTTATAATTATTGATTTTTTATATAAAATATATCCTGAATCTATTTTCTCATTAATTTCTATAATTGTTATTCCTGTTTTTTTTATTCCTTGTAGTATTGTGTATTGTATTGGAGATGGTCCTCTTAATTTTGGTAATAAAGAAGTATGTACATTTATACAACCAAGTGGAAATAAATTAATTATTTTTTTTGGTATAATTAATCCATATGAAACTACTATCATTATATGTGGTTTAATATTTTTTATATATTGATAAATTTTTTTAGAATTTAAAGATTTTGGTTGAATAAATTCTATTTTATTTTGTATTGCTATTTTTTTTACTTCAGAAAATATATTTTTATTTCTTATTTTATTATCTAATTTTGTAATTATACTTATAATATTAAATTTTTTTATAATTAGTTGATTTAAATGTTCTGCTGATAATTTATTTGTTCCAGCAAATATTATTTTTTTTTTTTTCATATTTTTTTTTTAAAACTTTTATAAATTCTATTTTTTTTTAAAGATGATAGATAATCTATAAATAATATTCCTTTTAAATGATCTATTTCGTGTTGTATACAAACAGATAAAATTGATTCTGCTTTTATAAGAATTTTTTTTCCAAAAATATTAAAAGCTTTTACAGTAATAAATTCAGATCTAGAATGAGTTATATATTCATATTTTGGAATAGATAAGCATCCTTCCTTTATATTAATTTTTCCATTTTTTTTTATAATTTTAGGATTTATTAAAACTATCGGATTTTTTAAAGGGTATATTTTATCTATTACTATAATTTGACGATTAATATTTACTTGTATTGCTGCTAATCCAATTCCTTTTTTTTTATACATTGTTTCGAACATATTATTAACTATATTTTTTATTTTTTTATTAAAATTTGTTACTGGTTGTGCTATTTTTCTAAGTTTTTTATTTGGATATTTAAGTATTTTTAAAATGGACATATTATTTTTTATTTGAAATTTTTAATTTTAAATAGAATTTAAAATTTTATTTTGTATTATAATATATTTTATATATAACATTTGATAGAACTGTTTAATATAAATTTTTAGGATTTTTTATAATGAATACAATTTTTATAAAATCTTTAAAATATTGTATAAAAAAGTTGCATGAAAATAAAGTTATTGCTTATCCTACTGAGTCAGTTTTTGGATTAGGTTGTAATCCAGATAGTAAAATTGCGGTAAAAAAATTATTATTTTTAAAAAATAGAAATATCAATAAAGGTTTTATATTAATATCGAGTAATTACAGTCAATTAGTTCCATATATTTCTGAGAAAAAAATTTTAAATAAAAAAAAAATTTTATTAGAAAACAAATTTTTTTTAACATATTTAGTTCCAGCTGTTCAAGGAATTCCTATTTGGTTAACTGGATCTTCTAAATTTATAGCAGTAAGAATTACAAAAAATAAATTTATTAAAAATTTATGTTTTATTTATGGAAAACCAATTATTTCAACAAGTGCAAATATTTCTGGATATAAACCATGTCTGAATAATTATGAAATTAAAAATGTTTTTGGAAAAGATTTTCCAATATTAAAAGGTTTTTTAGGAGATGGTAAAAAACCATCTAAAATTGTTAATTTATTAACAGGAGAAATATTACGTGAATAATTTATATGAAAAAAAAATTTATGCTGTTTTTGGAAATCCTATAAGTCATAGTAAATCTCCAGAGATACATAATTTTTTTTATAAATTATATAATTTAAATCAAAAATATATTAAAATTCATCTTTCAAAAAAAAATTTTTTAAAAAATATTTCTTTTTTTTTTAAAAGAGGAGGAAAAGGAGCTAATATTACTTTACCTTTTAAAGAAAAAGTATTTTCTTTATGTCATGAAATAACTAATCGTGCGAAAATTGCAGGATCTATTAATACTTTAAAACTTTTTGAAAATGAAACCATATTAGGAGATAATACTGATGGAATAGGTTTTTTATCTGATTTATTGTTAAAAAAAATTGTAAAAAGAAAATTTAATATATTAATTATTGGAGCTGGTGGAGCAGCTAGAGGTATTATATATCCTTTATTAAAGTTTGGATGTAATATTTTTATTACAAATAGAACTTTTAATAAAGCAAAAATTTTATCAAAAGAGTTTCAAAATTTTGGAAACATAGAATCTATTACTTTAAAAAATTTAAATCAAATGAAATTTAATATAATTGTAAATGCTACTTCAGCAGGAATTTTTAATAATATTCCTTTAATACCAGAAAATATAATTAGAAAAGAAACTATATGTTATGATATGTTTTATAAAGAAAAAAATACTAACTTTATGAAGTTTTGTAAAAATTTTGGCTCTAATAAAGTTTTTAATGGAATAGGAATGCTTGTTAATCAAGCTGCTCATTCTTTTTTTTTATGGAATAATATTTTTCCAAATGTAAAAAAAACAATAAAATTTTTAACAAAAAAAAAAATAAAAAAAAATAATAAATCTTTAAAATATTAAAATGTTTAATATTTTTTAAAAATATTAAAAAAAACTTGACTCTAATTTTTGAATCTGTACAATAGTTACATTAGTATTAAATATTTTTTTGAATATTAATAAATTAAAATTTTTTAATAAAATTAAATTTTTTGTTATTTTTATTTTTTTTTAAAAAAAAAATGTCCCTTTCGTCTAGCGGTCTAGGACACTGCCCTTTCACGGCGGCAACAGGGGTTCAATTCCCCTAGGGGACAAAATTTTTTTTAAAAAAAATATTTATTATTTTTATATATTGTGATACAATTATCATTCTTAATAAATTTATTTTTAATATAAGAAATTTTTTAAAAGCTCTTTTAAAATTCGGAAATAAGCATAATTTAAATAATTATCAAAAAATAAAGAAACACCTGTGGGTTGTAAGATTAAGCGAATAAGCGTACATGGTGAATGCCTTGGCAGTCAGAGGCGATGAAGGACGTGCTAATCTGCGAAAAGCATCGGTAAGTTGATAAGAAACGTTATATCCGATGATATCCGAATGGGGAAACCTATTATATTTTTATATAATATTATTTATTGAATAAATAGATAAATAAAGCAAACCGAGGGAACTGAAACATCTAATTACCTCGAGGAAAAGAAATCAATTGAGATTCCCTTAGTAGTGGCGAGCGAATTGGGAAAAGCCCAGAGTATTAATTATAATATAATTTTTAATAGAATAATTTTGGAAAATTTAGCGATACAAGGTGAAAGCCCCGTATATGAAAAAAATTATATTATAAACTCGAAAAGTAGAGCGGGACACGAGAAATCCTGTTTGAATATAGGGGGACCATCCTCTAAGGCTAAATACTCCTGACTGACCGATAGTGAACTAGTACCGTGAGGGAAAGGCGAAAAGAACCCCTGTTAGGGGAGTGAAATAGATCCTGAAACCGTGTACGTACAAGCAGTAGAAGCTCAAATTTATAGAGTGACTGCGTACCTTTTGTATAATGGGTCAGCGACTTGTACTCTGTAGCAAGGTTAACCGAATTTTTAAAGGGGAGCCGAAGGGAAACCGAGTCTGAAATGGGCTATTTAGTTTCAGGGTACAGACCCGAAACCCGGTGATCTAGCCACGGGCAGGTTGAAAGTTAGGTAAAACTAACTGGAGGACCGAACCGACTGATGTTGAAAAATCAGCGGATGACCTATGGCTAGGGGTGAAAGGCCAATCAAACCGGGAGATAGCTGGTTCTCCTCGAAAGCTATTTAGGTAGCGCCTCGTGAAATTCATATACAGGGGTAGAGCACTGTTTCGGTTAGGGGGTCATACTGACTTACCAATCCGATGCAAACTCCGAATACTGTATAATGTTATCACGGGAGACACACAGCGGGTGCTAACGTTCGTTGTGGAAAGGGAAACAACCCAGACCGCCAGCTAAGGTCCCAAAATTATAGTTAAGTGGGAAACGATGTGAGAAGGCATAAACAGCCAGGATGTTGGCTTAGAAGCAGCCATCATTTAAAGAAAGCGTAATAGCTCACTGGTCAAGTCGGCTTGCGCGGAAGATTTAACGGGGCTAAAACTATATACCGAAGCTGCGGCAGTAATTTTTTTTACTGGGTAGAGGAGCGTTCTGTAAACCATAGAAGATGTATTGTAAAGTACATTGGAGGAATCAGAAGTGCGAATGCTGACATGAGTAACGATAAAGCAGGTGAAAAACCTGCTCGCTGAAAAACTAAGGTTTCCTGTCCAACGTTAATCGAGGCAGGGTAAGCCGACCCCTAAGGCGAGGCTGAAAAGCGTAGTCGATGGACAACAGGTTAATATTCCTGTGCTTGATTATATTGCGAAGGGGGGACGAAAGAGGTTAGATTATCCAAGCGACGGTTGTCTTGGTTCAAGCGTGTAGACGTTAATATTTAGGAAAATCCGAATATTTTTTAAGTTAAGGCGTTATGACGAGTTATTACGGTAACAAAGTAATTTATACCAAATTTCCAAGAAAATCCTCTAAGCATCAGATATAATCAAATCGTACCACAAACCGACACAGGTAGTTAGGTAGAGTATACTAAAGCGCTTGAGAGAACCCAGATGAAGGAACTAGGCAAAATGGTGCCGTAACTTCGGGAGAAGGCACGCTAACTCGTAGGTGAAAAAGATTTACTCTTATAGCTGAAGTTAGTCGAAGATACCAGCTGGCTGCAACTGTTTATTAAAAACACAGCACTGTGCAAACATGAAAATGGAAGTATACGGTGTGACGCCTGCCCGGTGCCGGAAGGTTAAATAAAGAAGTTAAAGTGTAAAAACTTGAAGCTTTAAAATGAAGCCCCGGTAAACGGCGGCCGTAACTATAACGGTCCTAAGGTAGCGAAATTCCTTGTCGGGTAAGTTCCGACCTGCACGAATGGCGTAATGATGGCTAGGCTGTCTCCATCTGGGACTCAGTGAAATTGAAATTGCTGTGAAGATGCAGTGTACCCGCGGCAAGACGGAAAGACCCCGTGAACCTTTACTATATCTTGACACTGAATATTTATATTTAATGTGTAGGATAGGTGGGAGACTATGAATTTAATACGCTAGTATTATTGGAGTCAACCTTGAAATACCACCCTTTAAATATTAATATTCTAACCTAGCACCGTAAACCGGTGCAGAGACAATGTCTGGTGGGTAGTTTGACTGGGGCGGTCTCCTCCTAAAGAGTAACGGAGGAGTACAAAGATTGGCTAATTACGGTCGGAAATCGTAAGGTTAGTGCAAAGGCATAAGCCAGTTTAACTGAGAGCGTGATGACGCGATCAGATGCGAAAGCAGGTCTTAGTGATCCGGTGGTTCTGAATGGAATGGCCATCGCTCAACAGATAAAAGGTACTCCGGGGATAACAGGCTAATACCGCCCAAGAGTTCATATCGACGGCGGTGTTTGGCACCTCGATGTCGGCTCATCACATCCTGGGGCTGAAGCAGGTCCCAAGGGTATGGCTGTTCGCCATTTAAAGTGGTACGCGAGCTGGGTTTAGAACGTCGTGAGACAGTTCGGTCCCTATCTGCCGTGGGCGTTGGAAGATTGAGGGGATCTATTTCTAGTACGAGAGGACCGAAGTGGACGCATCACTGGTGTTCGGGTTGTCATGCCAATGGCATTGCCCGGTAGCTATATGCGGAAAAGATAAGTGCTGAAAGCATCTAAACACGAAACTTACCCCAAGATTAATCTTCCCTGAAAACTTTTGTATTTTTCTGAAGGGACGTTGAAGACTACGACGTAGATAGGCTAGATGTGTAAGCATAGCAATATGTTAAGCTAACTAGTACTAATGACCCGAGAGGCTTAATCTTACAACACCAGAGGTGTTTTTAAATGATTTTTATTTTTAAATTAAAAATTTTAAAAAAAAAATGCTTATTTCCGAAAATAAAATATAGATGTATATTTTAATATATAAAATTATATATTAAAATATATAACATAAAAAATTTTAAATAGCCTGGTTAAAATAGTGTAATGGTACCACCTGAATCCATATCGAACTCAGAAGTGAAACATTATAACGCCAATGGTAGTACAGGGTTTCCCTGTGTGAGAGTAGGTAATTTCCAGGCTTATTTTTTAATTAAAAATTAAAATTTTAAATAAAATAAAATTTTATTTTTTAAATAAGTTATTAAAAATATAATTTTATTTTATTTATACTCAAATTAATAATTTAATACATTATTTTATTAATAAAACAATATATTAAAAATTTATTATTTATAGAACATTTTAAAAAATTAATTTTTTAAATATTAGAATTATTTATATTTTTCATGTAAAGGTAATAAAAGATGTCTAAGATAAAAGGTAATGTTAAATGGTTTAATGAATCAAAAGGTTTTGGATTTATTACTCCTGAAGATGGTAGTAAAGATGTTTTTGTTCATTTTTCAGCTATTCAAAGTGATGGATTTAAAACTTTAGCAGAAGGGCAGAGTGTAGAGTTTGAAATTGTTGAAGGAGAAAAAGGTCCATCTGCAGCTAACGTTACCAGTCTTTAATTTTATTAATAATAATCTTATTATTAATAAAATTTTAAAAAACTGTTCAGTACTTTATTATATTTGTACTGGACAGATAAAATTAATTTTTTATAAAATAATTTTTATAAAATTTAATTTACTAATATTTTTATAAATAAATTTTATTGAATTAAAATTATTACAGAAAATTTTAATAGAAATAGATAAATATTTTTTGTTTTTACTAAAGATTATATTTTTTTTTTCTATTTTTATTTTTTTTTTTTTTAATATATAAAATATTTTTTTTTCTACATTTTTTTTATTAAAACATATTATTTTAAAAGTAAATTTAGTTGGAAAATTCAAAAGTTTTTTAAGTTTTTTATACATATATTTATCCTTCTTTTTTGTTTTATTATATTAAATGAATTTTTATAGAGAAAAATTAATGTTAAAAATATTTAATACTTTAACTCGAAAAAAAGAAATATTCAAATCTATTAAAAAAAAAAAAGTTTGTATGTATGTTTGTGGAGTTACAGTATATGATTTTTGTCATATCGGTCATGCAAGAACTTTTATATTTTTTGATGTTGTATATCGTTATTTTAAAAATCTTGGATACTCTATTAAATATATTAGAAATATTACAGATATTGATGATAAAATAATAAAAAAAGCAAAATTAAATAAATTAAGTATTAAAAGTTTTACAAAAAAAATTATTAATTTTATGAATATAGATTTTAGTTCATTAAATATAATTTCTCCTACTTTCGAACCACTTGCTACAGATCATATTTCTGAAATAATTAAAATTATTAGTAATTTATTAAAAAAAAAATTTGCTTATATAGATGTTAATGGAGATGTTATTTTTTCTATTAAAAAATATAAAAATTATGGAAATTTATATAATAAAAATAAAGAAAATTTTTTAAAAAAAAATAGTTTTAATAAAAAAAATAATTTTGTTTTATGGAAAAAAAGTATATCAGAAGAATTTTTTTGGAATTCACCATGGGGAAATGGAAGACCTGGATGGCATATAGAATGTTCTGCTATAAATTATAGATATTTTAATAAAAATTTAGATATTCATGGAGGAGGAAACGATTTAATTTTTCCTCATCATGAAAATGAACGTGCTCAATCAGAATGTTTTAATAATTCAAAATTTGTAAATTATTGGATGCATACAGGAATGATTGTTTTAAATAAAAAAAAAATGTCAAAATCTATTGGAAACACTTTTTTAATTAAAGATTTAATTGTTAATTATAATTCTGATTCAATACGTTATTATTTCTTATCAACAATTTATAGACATCCAATTTATTATGATGTATTTAATTTAAAAAAATCAGAAAATATTATAAAAAAATTTTATTTTTGTTTAAATTTATTTAACATTAATAAAAAAGAAAAATTTTTAAAAAATTCTTCTTATATAGAATTGTTTTATAATGCAATGAATGATAATTTTAATACTCCTTTAGCTTTAAATGTTTTATTAAAATTATCAAAAAAAATAATTTTTTTTCATAAAATAAAGAATTTTAAAAAGTCTAAAATTTTGTCTAAAATTTTATTTAATTTAGGAAGTATTTTAGGTTTTTTTAATGAAATTTCTAAAAAAAATTTATTAAAAAAAAATACTTTTAGTAAATTAGATAAAAAAATTAAAAAATTAATAAGTAAAAGAAAAAAAGCTAGAAAATTAAAACTTTGGAAAAAATCTGATATTTTAAGAAAAAAATTATTAAAACTTGGAGTATTTTTGCAAGACAAAAAAATATAATTTTTTTATTATTAATCGTAATATTTTTTGCAAGCATATAAAGTATTTTGTAATAAACTAGTTACTGTCATAGGTCCAACTCCTCCAGGAACTGGAGTAATATATGAAGCTTTTTTATAATTTGAATAAAAATCAACATCTCCAACTATTTTTCCATTTTTTAATCTATTAATCCCAACATCTATAATTATTGCTCCTTTTTTAATCCATTTTCCATTTAAAAAATTTGGTTTACCTATAGCAATAATAATTAAATCTGCATTTTTTATATGTTTATATAAATTTTTTGTAAATTTATTTGCTATTGTTGTCGTACAATTTTTTAATAATAATTCTAGCATCATTGGTTTTCCGACGATATTTGAATCTCCTATAATAAGAGCATTTAACCCTTTTATTTTAATTTTTATTTTTTTTAATAATTGTATAATTCCAAATGGAGTACATGATCTTAGATTTGGATGTTTTTGACATAATAATCCTATATTAAATGGATGAAATCCATCTACATCTTTCTTATAAGAAATTTTTTTTAATATTTTATATGTATTAATTTTTTTTGGTAATGGTAATTGAATTAAAATTCCGTGTATATATTTGTTTTTATTAAGTTTTTCTAAAAGATTAAGAATTTTTTTTTCATGAATTTTTTTTGAAAATTTAAAAACTTTTGAAAAAAAACCTACATTATTACATGCAATTTTTTTTTTTTTTACATAAATTTTTGATGAATAATTATTTCCTACGAGAATGACAGCTAAACCAGGTGTTAATAATTTTTTTTTTCTTCTTTGATCTACTTCTTTTTTAATTTTTTTTTGAATTTTTTTAGCAATTTTTGACCCATTAATTATTTTTGCATTCATTTTTTTTTTCTTATTTTTTATTAGATAATTTTTGTAATTTATTTAATATGTTTATTTATACTGGTATTTTTAAAAGAAATAATTTATAATGTTTAAAAAACAAATATTTTTATTTTTTTTTAAAAATTTTTTCAGCGCTTTTAGCTCAGTTGGATAGAGCAACGGCCTTCTAAGCCGTGGGTCACAGGTTCGAATCCTGTAAAGCGCACATTTTTTATAAAAAAAAATAAATAAATAAAATATTTTAATTAAGAATTTTTTTTATAGAATTTTTTACATTTTTAAATTTTTTATTTCCATTTATTTGAAAATATTTTATATTTTCTTTTTTTTTATAAAATAAAAATATTTGTTTTTGAAATAAATCATATTCATTTAATCTTTTTTTAACAATTTCTTTTGTGTCATCAATTCTAGTTGTTAAATTTTCTCCTGTAATATTATCTATATTTTTTATTAAAGGGGGATTGTATATTTTATGATATGTTCTTCCAGATGGGATATGAATTTTTCTTCCTAATGCTCTTTTAAAGATATTTTCTCTTGAAACTAATATTTCTATTACATAATCAATTTTAATATTTTTTTTGTACATTATTTTTGCTTGATTTAATGTACGAGGAAATCCATCTAATATATATCCAATTGAGCAATCTTTTTTTTTTAATCTTTTTTCAAGTAAATTTATAATTATTGAGTCTGGGACTAATTTTCCAGATTTAATTTTATTTTTTATTTTTTTTATCAAATTAATATTTTTTTTTTTTTTTATTTCTTTTTTTAGTAAATTACTTATAGATATATTTGGTATTTTATATTTTTTTGAAATAAATTTTGCTTGAGTTCCTTTTCCAGAACATGGATAACCAATTAAAATAATTTTCATTTTTTTCCTTAAAAAAATCCTTTGTATTATAAGATTGATTAAATAATACTGTATAAAAATTAGTATAAATTTTATATTTTTAAATAAATTTTATATAGAAAAATTTAAATCATTTGGAATAGGTATACCATTAGAAAATTTAGACATTCTTTTTTTATGTTCATCTAAAATTTTTCTTGATGCATCATTAAAAGCTGCAACTATTAAATCTTCAATAATTTCTTTATCGTTATCTTTAAATAAAGATTTATCTATTTCTATTTTTTTACAATGATGTGATCCATTTAAAGTTATTTTAACTAATCCAGCTCCAGATTCTCCTATTACTTGAATAGATTTTATTTTTTTTTTTATATTTTTCATATTTTCTTGCATTTTTTGAGCTTGTTGGATTAAATTTCCAAAATTTCCTTTATTAAACATATATTTGTTCTCTTTAAGTTAATTATACGATTTTTTTTATATTTAAATATTTATTTTAATTAAAAATTTTTTCCATTAAATTTCTAATGTTTTTAATAAAGTTAGTTCCATTCCTAATTTTTTAGATGGAGAAAAAGAAAGATCTTTTCTTCCATTTAATATAATTGAATAACAATTTTTAATTGTAGAATAACTATTTTTTTTAGATATATGTTTTAAAAATTTTTTTTGTTTTATGTTATATATGTTAGATTTCCAATGCATTGAATACATTTTTAAAATGTGCAAATGATGTAATAATCTTAATAATTCTATTAAAATAGTATCTGGTTCGACATCTAATGATAAAATTTTTTCTGTTGTAGAAAAAATTTTTATAATATTTTTTTTAAAAATATATTTTAATAATATTAAAAAATTTTCATATTTTAATATTCCTAACATTTTTTTTACATTATTTTTTTTTATTGTTCCATTCCCAATAGATATTGCTTGTTCTGTAATACTTAAAGCATCTCTCATGCTTCCATCAGCTGCTTTTGAAATTAATTTTAAACTATTTTTTTCAAATAAAATATTTTCTTTTTTTAATATTTTTTTAATGTGGTATTCAATTTTTTTTTCTGAAATTATTTTTAAATTTAATCTAATACATCTTGATACAATAGTTTTAGGAAGTTTTTCAATATTTGTTGTAGCTAAAATAAATTTTACATATTTTGGTGGTTCTTCTAATGTTTTAAGTAGTGCATTAAAACTATATCTTGATAGCATATGTATTTCATCAATTAAATAAATTTTAAATCTTTCTTTAACAGGAAAATATTTTGAATTACTTAAAACTTCTTTAATATCTTCTATTTTAGTTTTTGAAGCTGCATCAATTTCGATTAGATCAGGACTACAGTTTTTTTTTATTTCTTTACATGAATTACATTTTTCACATGGAGTAGTTGTTATTTTTTTTTTACAATTTAAACATTTTGATAAAATTCTTGCAATTGTTGTTTTACCAATTCCTCTTGTACCACATAATATCCATGCTTGATGAATTCTATTTAATTTTAAACTATTTGAAAGAGCTTTTATAACGTATTTTTGACCAATGACTTCATTAAAATTTTTTGGTCTCCATTTTCTTGCAAAAACTTTATATGTCATTTTTTTTATTATATTTTTTATTTATTTATTTATATGCTATCATAATTATAAATAATTTTCATTAATCATAAAATTTTAAAATAAAATTTTAACAAAAATAAAAAAAATTGTTTTTTTATTTAAAATAATGTATATTTATTGTACAAAATATTATTTTTTTAAGTGTTTTATTAGTATCATATATATGATGTTTGATTTAAATAACTAGTCAGGTCTGGAAAGAAGCAGCTAACTTAAATTTATTCATGCATATATTTTTTTATTAATAGAACACTTAAAAAAAAATTTTTAAACATTTTATTTTAATTCTTGTGATTTATACATTTTATAATATTTTTGTTTCATCTTTATTAGTTGTTCATGATTTCCTTTTTCAACAATCCGACCTTTATCTAACACTATTATTTGATCGGCTTTTTTTACTGTTTCTAATCTATGAGCAATCATTATTAAAGTTGTTTTATTTTTAATTTTTAATAAAGATTTTTGTATTAATTTTTCTGTATATATGTCTATATTTGCAGTTGCTTCATCTAAAATTAATATTTTTGGATTATTTATTAAAGCTCGTGCAATAGAAATTAGTTGTTTTTGTCCAACTGAAATATTATTTCCTTTTTCACTTAATATAGTTTTTATTCCTTTTTTAAAAGAAGATATTAAATTTTTTAAATGAGATAATTTTAATATTTTATTTATTTTTTTATTAGATATCTTTTTTCCTAAAGTAATATTTTTTAAAATAGTATTTGGAAATATTACAGGTTCTTGTTGTATTATAGAAACAGATTTTCTTAAAGATTTATGACTAATTTGTTCAATTTTTTTATTATCTAAAAAAATCGATCCAGATTTTGGTGAATAGTATCCCA
Source organism: Buchnera aphidicola (Periphyllus acericola) (assembly GCF_964019855.1). GTDB lineage: Bacteria > Pseudomonadota > Gammaproteobacteria > Enterobacterales > Enterobacteriaceae > Buchnera_J > Buchnera_J aphidicola_BC. The sequence goes on along the minus strand of NZ_OZ026466.1, from coordinate 180,720 downwards.
TTAATAAATTTGCTAAAGTACTTTTTCCACTTCCTGTTTTTCCGACAAAAGCAATAAATTTATTAGATTTAATATCAATATTTATATTAGATAAAGTATTATAAAAATTTTTTTTATATTTAAAAAACAATTTTTTTATAAATATTTTTCCTGTTTTAAGAGGTTTATTGATTTTACCGTATTTTTGTTTAGGTATATCCATTAATTCAAAAATTCTTTCTCCTGAAACAATTGCTTTTTGTAAAAGTGGTTGTTGACTTGAAACTGAAATAAGTGGTTCGTTTAATCTTGATAAATAACTTATGAAAGCATATAATACTCCCACTTTAAAAGTATTTTCATCAGATATAATACATAAAAACATAATACCGCATAATATTAATGAAGATAATAAATTTAATAAAGGTCTTAATAAAAATCCTTCTAATTTTAATGCTTTCATTTTATATTTGTAATGCATATAACTAGTGTTAATAATTTGTTTTTTAAATCTTTTTTCTTGATTAAATTGTTGAATAATTGAAATTCCATTAACAATTTCATTAAATTCATGATATATTTTTGATAAAAAATATCTTATTTTTTTTAATATAGGAACACTATAATTTTGATAAGTAAAAATAATAAGAATTACAATAGGTATTAAAATCATTGAAATCAATGCCATTTTCCAGGATAAAATGAACATTGCTATTAAAACTATTAGTACTAAAACAGAACTATTTACAATCGAACCAAGTATTGTATCATATAGTTCTCTTACTGATTCAGTATCATTAGTTATTTTTGATATGATATGTCCTATTGGTTGACTATCATATATTTCAATAGGTAAAAGTAATGTAGATTTCATTATATCATATCTTAAATTTTGAATAATTTTTATAGATATTTTATTAAATATAATATTTTGAGAATAATATAAAATTACAGAAGTTATTTGTAATACAATAAAACTGATAATATTAAATAAAACAATAGTTTTTGAAAATTCATGTTTTTCTAATATATTTTTAATAAAATTACTAATTAATATAGGTCCTAAAACTTCAGATAAAGCAGCAGATAAAAGTAAAAAAATTCCAAAATATAATAGTTTTTGAAAAGGTTTTACATATTTTGAGAGTCTTTTAAGAGTCGGCCAATATTTTATAAAATTATTCATTTTAATTTCTTTTTTTTTATTTTTTGTTATGATGCTTTATAAGAAAAAGAGTTTCTATACCAATTTTTTTTTTTAATAAGTGAAGTATGATTTCCTTTATTAATAATTTCTCCTTTTTTCATTACTATAATTTCATCTGATTTTTTTAGTATTGAGGTTTTATGAGAACTTATTATTATTGTTGTATATTTACTTTTCCATTTAAAAATATTTTTAATAATTATTTTTGATGTTCTTCCATCTATTGCTGATAACGCATCATCTAAAATTAAAATTTCTGGTTTTAAAATTAAAGCACGAGCAATCGCTATTCTTTGTTTTTGACCTCCTGATAATAAAATTCCTTTTTCTCCTATTAATGTATTATATGTATCTTTTAATTTTAAAATTTCATTTGTTAATGCAACTATATTAAGGTATTTTTTAACTTTTTTAAAAGGTATATTTTTATTTCCAAAAGTAATATTATTTATAATTGTATCTGAAAACAAAAATATTTCTTGATTTACTATAGATATTTTTTTTCTCCATTGTTTTAATTTAAATTTTTTTAATGGTGTTTTTCCATATAATATTTTTCCTTTACAAATATCATAATTTCTTTGAATAATTTTTATTAATGTACTTTTTCCTGAACCCGTAGGTCCACAAATTCCTAAAATTTTTCCATTATTTATAGAAATTGAAATATTTTTTAATATAGGTTTTTCATTTTTTTCATAAAAAAATTTTTTAATTAAAATTGTTATTTTTTTTGGTTTTTTTGGGACAGATTTATTACCATTTTTTAATTTAATTGGATAAGTAATTATTTTTTGTATTCTATTCCATGCTGAACTTCCTCTTTCAACAATATTGAACATCCATGCTAAAGCTAACATTGGCCAAATCATTAATCCTAGATACATAATAAAACTTGTTAATTGCCCTAAAGTAATTTTATTATTCCAAACTAACCAACTTCCAATAGAAATTGTTAAAAGGTTTGAAAAAGCAATAGATAGATAAATAACTGGATCAAATTTTGCATCAACTTTAGTGACTTTCATACTTCTTTGGCTTGATTTTTTTACTAATTTTTCAAATTCTTTTAATTGAAATTTTTCTAATCCATATGCTCTAATCATTCTTATACTAGTTAAAATTTCTTGAGTTTTATTGTTTAACGCTGAAAAAGAAATTTGGTATTTAAAAAATTTTTTATGAAGTTCTTTTCCGTATTTTTTTATAAAAATAGTCATAATAGGCATTGGAATTAATGCAAAAAAAGTTAATTTATAACTTATTTGAGTACACATTACTATTAGTACAGAAATACCCATTACTAAGGAATCAACTAGTGTTAGTACTCCTTCTCCAGCTGCAAAGATAATACGTTCAATGTCATTACTTACTCGTGTTATTAAATCTCCTGTTCTATTTTTAATATAAAAATCTTGATTTTGTTGAACAATTGAATTATAAAATAATGTTCTTAATTTAATTGCTAATTTATATGATGCTCCAAATAGTAATATTCTCCATATATATCTTAATAAATATGTTGTAAGAGCAATAAATATCATAATATAAATTAATTTTATTGAATCATGAAATTTTAAATTTTTTTTTACAATTGAATCTACAATTTTTCCAACTATTTTTGGAGGAATAGTTTGTAAACATGCAACAATAATTAATATTATAATTGATCCAGTATATCTTTTCCATTCTTGTAGAAAATACCAATTTAATTGTTTAAATAATCGCACAAGATAACCTTAGTAATTTAATATTTTAAAAAAAACATTATTCATGAATTTAAGTGGAATATTTAAAATTTTTTAAAAAGTAAATTTTTATTTTTAGATTTTTTTTTTAAAATGAGATATTTATCGTTATATTTTATTTTAGATTTTGAACGTAAATTTTTTAAGATAAGACTAATTAATAATTTTTGATTAAAAAGATTAGAACGAATGTCTAAATTATTTTTTTTATTTTTATTCATTTTTATATATTTTTTTTTAAATAATTTTAATATTATCCATTTTTTTTTATAATCAGTTATTTTAACATAAATTGGTTTTTTATTATTAAATTTTTTATTTAAATTATTAATATATTTTGAAAATTTTTTTTTATTTTTTTTAGTATTATATATTTTTTTTTCAAATTTTAATTTTTCATGATTAAAATTTTTAAATGATTTTTTATTTAATTCTTTTTCTATTTTTTTTAATTTTTTATATGCTTTAATTTTTGCTTTATTTATTTTTAACAAATGTTTTATTTGTTTTTTTGTATTTTTAAATGATTTATTTTTTTCTTTTTTAAATCCTATTATTTGAATATAAAAATTTTTATTTTTATCTTGGAAGTGATAATTTATACAATTTTTTTTTTTATAAATTTTATAATATTTTTGCATTTTTAGAAAATTTATTATTTTTTTAAAATTAATTTGTTTAGGTATGTTTTTTATTGTAAACCACTTTGTTTTATTTGATTTAATTTTTGAAATCTTTTCTATTAAATTAAAGTAGTTTTTTTTATTAATAGATAAATTATTTATTTTTTTTTTTATATTCAAAATTTTAAAATATTTTTTTTTATCATTATAGTATTTTTTTGATAATTGTGATAAATCTAGAAATTTTAATTTAAATTTTTTATGAAAAACAAAAAAATTTTTATTTTTATTATAAAAATTTAATATTTCTTTATTAGAAACTTTTTGTTTAGATATTAATTTTTTAAAGTTTAATGATGCTTTTTTATAAAATATTATTTTTGATTTTTTTTTATAATTTAATTTTTTTTCGTTTTTTAATAAAAATTCTGAATTTATTATATCATTTAAAAAATAGTTTTGAACTAAATTATCATTTATTATTTTAAAATATTTTTGTTCGTTTAAATTGTTTTTATATAAAAATTTAATATATTTTTTTTTATTAAATTTATTATTTTTTTTAAAAATATCTAGTTTTAATATTAAGTTTTTAATATTTTTTTTATTATTTTTAATATTAAGTTTATTTAAATAATTTTCAATTAAGATATTATTTATTGTATTTGAAACAATTTTTTTATATAAATTTTTTATTTTATTTTTATTTTCTATAATTTTAAAATATTTTTTTTTATTTTTTGATTTTATTTGATTTAATTTATTGATTAAAATATTTTGAACTTTATTTTTTTTAATTAGTATTTTATTTACTTCTACTAACCATGATTTATTGTAGTTATTAATATAGTTATTAACATTAGTAATAATAATAGAAGTTATTAAAATAATTAACATTATTTTTAAAATAATTTTTTTACATAATGAAAAAGAGTTTATATTCATTTTATTAAATCCATCTTTTTAAATAATTTATAATAAAAAATATTTTTTTTATTTTATTTTTTAAATAAAATTCTATTTTAAAAGATATATTATTTATAAGGGTTCTTTTCTAAAGATAATTTAAATACTTCATCAATATTTTTTACTAAATGTATTTTTATTTTAGAAAGTATTTTTTTTGGAATTTTATGTAAATCTTTTTTATTTTCATAAGGAATTATGACATTTTTAATTCTTTCTTGATAAGCTGATAAAATTTTTTCTCGTAAACCTCCAATAGCCATTACATTTCCATTGAGAGTAATTTCTCCAGTCATAGCAAAATTTTTCTTAACTGGATTTTTTGTTAAAGAAGAAGTAATAGCTGTACATATTGAAATTCCAGCACTTGGTCCATCTTTTGGAGTAGCTCCTTCAGGAATATGTACATGAATATCATTTTTTTCATAAAAATCTTTAGGAATTTTTAATATATCTATTTTTGTACGAATAACTGTAATAGCTGTTTGAATTGATTCTTTCATTATTTTTCCTAAATATCCAGTAAATGATAATTTTCCTTTTCCTGAAATACAAACAGATTGAATTTTTAGTAATTCTCCTCCAAATTTCGTCCATGCTAAACCTATTACTTCTCCTATTTCGTTTTTTTTATTATTTTTAATTGTATAATTTTTTTTTGTTCCTAAATATTTTTTTAAGTTTTTTTTATTTATTTGTATTTTTTTAATTTTTTTATTTAGAAGTATTTTTTTTACTATTTTTCTACATATTTTAGAAATTTGTCTTTCTAAATTTCTTACTCCAAATTCTTTTGTATAATTACGAATAATTTTTATTACTGCTGATTTTGTAATTGAAATTTCATTTTTTTTTAAAGCATTTTCTTTAATTTGTTTTGGTTTTAGATATGAATTATATATTTTTATTTTTTCATCTTCTGTATATCCATGTAGTTTTATAATTTCCATTCTATCAAGTAATGGAAGAGGAATATTAAGAGAATTTGCAGTAGCAATAAACATTACTTCTGACAAATCATAACTAAATTCTAAATAATTATCATTAAATGAAAAATTTTGTTCAGGATCTAGTACTTCTAATAATGCAGAAGATGCATCAGATCTTGCTTCATAAGACATTTTATCTATTTCATCTAATAAAAATAATGGATTTTTTACACCAGTTTTTGAAATATTTTGTATTATTTTACCTGGCATTGAACCAATATACGTTCTTCTATGACCTCGAATTTCTGATTCATCTTTTATTCCACCTAATGACATTCTAGTATATTTTCTTCCTGTAGCTTGTGCGATGGATTTTCCAAGTGATGTTTTACCTACACCAGGAGGTCCAACAAAGCATAAAATTGGTCCTTTTATTTTTTTCATTCTATTTTGTACTGCTAGATATTCTAATATTCTATTTTTAATTTTTTCTAAACCATAGTGATTATTATTTAATATTGATAAAGCATTTGAGAGTTTTTTTTTTATTATTGTTTGTTTTGTCCAAGGAACTTTTATCATCCATTCAATATAGCTTCTTACAACTGTTGTTTCAGAAGACATATATGGCATAAATTTTAGTCTTTTTATTTCTTTTATAACTTCTTTTTCTATCTTTTTTGGCATTTTAGATTTTAAAACTTTTTTTTTTAAAATAGAAGATTCATTAAAATCTTTATCATTTTTTCCTAATTCTTTCTGTATTGCTTTTATTTGTTCATTAAGATAATATTCTTTCTGATTTTTTTCCATTTGCTTTTTTATTCTAATTCTTATATTTTTTTCAATCTGAAATAATTTAATTTCGTATTCTAGTATCATCATTAATTTTTTAAATCTTTTATTTACATCTATTTGTTCTAATATTTTTTGTTTTTCAAGTAATTTACAAGGAATATAACTAGAAATTGTATCAGTTAATTTATTTATATTTTTAATTTTTTTTAATGATTCTAAAACATTTTGCGGGATTTTTTCATTTAAATTTATATATTTTTCAAATTGATTAAGAATTGTTCTTTTTAAAATAATTTGTTTTTCTTTTTTTATTTTTTTTAAAGAAATAAATTTTACTGTTCCTATTAAATTGTTTTCTTTTGTACCTAAATTAATTATTTTTGCTCTTTTTTTTCCTTCTATTAAAACTTTTACTGTTCCATCTGGTAATTTTAAACATTGTAAAATAGATGATATTGTTCCAATTTTAAATAAATCTTTCATTATTGGTTTTTCTATTGAATATTTTTTTTGCGTTACTAACATAATTTTTTTGTTAATTTTTAAAGCAATATCAATTAATTTAATTGATTTTTTTCTAGCTACAAATAATGGAATTACCATATTTGGATATACTACTGTATCTCTTAATGGTAAAATTGGAATTTTAATATATTTATCTTTTTTTTTCATATTATTTTGTCTCTTTTTTTTTAATTTTTAAAAAATTTTAATTAAATTTTTAAAATCTTAAAAAGATAAAAATTATTTTTTAATTAATATAAATAAAAAATTGTTAATATTTAATCAAATAAAAAAAATTATTATTTTATTTTTTTTTTTTTTTTTTAAAATGTTTTTTTTAATAAAATTTGAGGAGAAGTATTTTTAACGACTGTAGATTCATTAATTATCACTTTATCAACATTTGAAATAGATGGTAAGTTATACATTGTTTCTAACAACATTTTTTCTAATATGGATCTTAATCCTCTTGCTCCAGATTTTTTTAATATAGATTTTTCTGCGATTTTTTTAATTGATTTTTTACAAAATTCTAATTTAACTCCATCCATTTTAAAAAGTTCTTTATATTGTTTTATAAGAGCATTTTTAGGCTTACATAAAATTTTTATTAATTCATTTGTATTTAAAGCATTTAATGTTGTTATAATTGGTAATCTACCTATAAATTCTGGAATCATTCCAAATTTAATTAAATCTTCTGGTTCTAACTGTATTAGATTTTTTTTTTGTATAGTTTTTTTTTGATTATTTGTTTTTAAAAATCCAATTTTTGTACTTTTATTAATTCTTTGTTCAATTATTTTTTCAAGTCCAGAAAAAGTTCCTCCGCATATAAATAAAATTTTTGATGTATCAATTTGAATAAATTCTTGTTGTGGATGTTTTCTTCCTCCTTGTGGGGATACAGAAGCTATTGTTCCTTCTATTATTTTTAATAAAGATTGTTGTACTCCTTCTCCAGAAACATCCCTAGTAATTGATGGATTATTTGATTTTTTTGATATTTTATCTATTTCATCTATATAAATTATTCCAGTTTGAGCTTTATTTACATCATAGTTACATTTTTGTAGTAATTTTTGTAGAATATTTTCTACATCTTCTCCAACATATCCAGCTTCAGTTAAAGTTGTTGCATCAGAAATTGAAAATGGAACATTTAATGATTTTGCTAATGTTTCAGCGAGTAAAGTTTTACCACTTCCTGTAGGTCCAATAATTAATATATTACTTTTACCAATTTCTATTTTATTTTTTTTAATTTTTTCTATTCTATATAAACGTTTGTAATGATTATATACAGCAACTGATAAAATTTTTTTAGGTTTATTTTGACCTATTACATATTCATCTAATTTTTTTTTTATTTGATTAGGTTTTGGGAGTTCTTTAAATTTTTTAAAAAAAAATGGTTTTTTTTTATATTCTTCAGTAAGAATATTATTGCATAAATAAATACATTGATCACATATATATGCTGTAGAACCAGCAATTATTTTTTTTACTTCATTTTGGTTTTTTTTACAAAAAGAACAATATAATTTATTGTTATCTGTTTGTTTTTTATTTGTCATTAATTTTCTCTTAATATTATATTAAAATTTTTTTAATATTTTAATTATTTTTTTTTTGTATTTTCATTTTTTTTATTTAAAATTGAATCTATTAAACCGTATTCAAGAGCTTCTTTAGCTGATAGGAAATAATCTCTTTCTGTGTCCTTTTCTATTTGTTTAATATTTTTTTTTGTATGTCGAGATAGTATTTCATTAATATTTTTTTTAATTTTATATATTTCTAATGCATGTATTTTTATATCAGATGCTTGTCCTTTATAACCTCCTAAAGGTTGGTGTATCATAATTCTAGAATTTGGTAAACTAAATCTTTTACCTTTTTTTCCAGAAGAAAGTATTATTGCAGCCATAGATGATGCTTGACCTACACATATTGTATTTACGTCTGGTTTAATAAATTTTATAGTATCATATATAGATAATCCAGAAGATACAATTCCTCCTGGCGAATTTATATATAAAAATATATCTTTTTTTATATTTTCAGATTCTAGAAATAATAATTGTGCAATAATAAGATTAGATAGATTATCATTAATTTCTCCTGTTAAGAATATTATTCTTTCTCTTAATAAACGAGAATAAATATCAAATGATCTTTCTCCAGAATATGTTTTTTCTAATACAATAGGTATTAAATTTTGATTTATAATAGATTTTTTTTTATAAAACATTTTTTTTCCTTTTTATGAAAATTTTTTAAAAATAATTTTATTTTTTATAGTTTAATATTTTTATGTATTTTTAAAGCTTTTTTAAAAGAACAATGTTTATTTTTTATCAATATATATTTAAAAATAAATGAAAATGTTTTATTTATTAATAATATTTTTCTAATATTATTTTTTATTTTATTTTTTTTAATTTTATCTAATTTATTTTTATAAAAATTTTTTATCGTTTGTTGATATATTTTTTTTATTAATTGATTACTAACAAATAACGATTCATTTTTAATAATTTTATTAAGTATATAATTTATTTTAAGTTCTTTTTTAGCTTTTTTTATTACATTTATGTTGTATGATTTTTTAAATATATTTTTTTTTTTCTTATATTTTAAAAAAATATTTTTTTTAATAGTTTTTATTTGATTTTTTTTTTTTTTTATAGAAAATTTTTTTTTAAAAATTTTATTCCATTTTTTTATAAATTGATTTTTTAAATTTTCTTCAGTAATTTTTTTTGATTCTTCTTTTAAATTTAAAAGAATATTTTTTTTTAGTTCTTTAATATTTTTTATCTGGAATCCAAGTTTTTTAATTTTTTTAAAATTTATTTTGTTGTTTTCTTTTTTTTTTATTTTAATTATTTTAATTATAAAGAAACTTTTTTTTTCAGTAATTTTTTTTTCTGGATGATGTTTTGAAAATTTAATTTTTACAATGATTTTATCATTTTTTTTTTTATTAATTAGTTTTTTATATATTTTTTTTAATAAAAAATTTTTATTCATTATAATTTTAAAATTATTTTTTTTTATTATAACTTTTTTATTTTTTGAAAGTAATTTAAAATTAATATAAACTTTATTATTTTCTTTTATTAATCCATTTTTTATAGTCCATTTGGATATATTTTTTTGAAAATTTAAAATTAATTTATTAATATCTTTTTTTGTTATTTTAATATTTAATTTATAAAGTTTAATTTTTTTTAATTTTTTTAACAATATATGATAATTAATATTAAATTCTATTGTATAATTTAAGTCCATTCCTTTTTTATATTTTTCTAAAAAGTATTTTACATTTGAATATTTTGTAATATTTTTTTTTTTTATATATTTTAAAAAATTTTTGTTTATTATTTTTTCTAGAATTTCTTTAAGAATATTTTTTTTAAATTTTTTTTTTATTAATTTTATAGGTGCTTTTCCTTTACGAAATCCATCAATTATTGTGTTTTTTTTTAAAAATAAAAGTTTTTTAAATATTTTTTTTTTAATAATTTTAGATGATATTATATTTTTTATTTGTATTTTTTTTTTATTTTTTTTTGAAACAATAAGATTCACATATACCTCTTTTATTATTTATTATTTTTACTTTTTTAAACTTCAATAATTTAAAATTATTTTATTTAAATAAATTTTTTATTGATTTATACATTTTGTAGAGGAAAATTTTTTATTTATTTCAATATCCCATTCTTTTTTTGTATACGTAAATATTTCTATTCCATATATATTTATATTTATTTCATTAGATAAAATATTATAAATTATTTGATGTCTTCTTAATATGTTTATTTTATAAAAATTATTACTAACAATAATTATTTTATAATGAGAGTTTTTTTTATTAAATTTTTTATGTCTATTACTTATATTATATATTTTAATATATTTTATTTTTATTTTATTTTTTATTTTTCTTTTAATAATTTTTTTCATGTTTAGTTTTTATTATTTTTTTTAAGGTAATTATATTTTTTTGTTTTTAATTAATTAAATTTAATTAATAATTTATTTTTTTTTTAATTTAATTATAAAAAATTTTTTAATTTATAAATTTCTTATATAATTATATTATGAAAAAAATATTTCAACACTATTATTTTTATATTAAGATAATTTTATTTTTGATATATTTTTAAAGTATATAAAATTTTTTTTATTTTTTTATTTTAAAATATTATAAAATATAAAAAAAAATATTTTTAAATTTTGAGGTTTATTATGAATTTTTATAGATTTAAAAGGTTTTTCTTAATATTTTGTTTAACATCTCTTTTAAGTGGTTGTCATGAAGGATTATTTTTTCCTGCTGGAGAAATATCTATTCAACAAAAAAATTTAATTTTGATTTCATTTTTTGTAATGTTATTAGTTATAATTCCAGTTATTTTTATGACAATATTTTTTTCTTATAAATATAGAAAAAAATCTATAAATAAAGATTATAATCCTGATTGGAATCATTCTTACATAATTGAATTTTTTACTTGGGGAATTCCAATTTTAATAATATTTTTTCTATCTATTTTATCATGGAAGAAAACTCATGAATTAGATCCAAGAAAAAGTTTACAAGTACAATCTACTCCAATTAAAATAGAAGTAGTTTCATTAGATTGGAAATGGTTATTTATTTATCCTAAACAAAAAATAATTTCAGTAAATGAACTTGTTTTACCGACAAACGTTCCAATAGAATTTTATATTACTTCAAATGCAGTAATGAATTCTTTTTTTATTCCTTCTTTAGGAAGTCAAGTTTATGCTATGCCTGGTATGACTTCAAAATTAAATTTAATTTCAAATTTTTCTGGAATATATAAAGGGATTTCTTCAAATTACAGTGGAGCAGGTTTTTCAGATATGAAATTCAAAGTAATTTCAACAATAAATTATAAATTTTTTAATTCATGGTTAAATAAAGTAAAAAAAATTGGAAAAAATATATTTACTTTTAATGATTTTAAGAAAGTTTATACAAATAAATTAATTAAATATTTTTCTTTTAATGATTTAAAATTAATTGAAAAATTCATTCAAAAAGGTAATTAATATTTAATTTTTTTTAATATTTTTTTTTAATAACTTTTAAAATTTTTAATAATTAGGAAAATAATATGTTTGGAAAATTATCATGGAAAGACATACCTTTTCATGAACCTATTATTGTAGTTACTTATATTTGTATTTTTTTAGTTTCTATGGTTGTTACATGTTTAATTACTTATTTCAAAAAATGGGAATATTTATGGAAAGAATGGTTTACATCTTTAGATCATAAAAGAATTGCAATAATGTATATAATTTTAGCATTTATAATGTTATTCAGAGGTTTTGTTGATGCAATTATGATGAGAATTCAACAATATCTTGCATCTTTAAAAAATCCTTCTAGTTTTTTACCTCCACATCATTATGATCAAATATTTACTGCTCATGGTGTAATTATGATTTTTTTTGTTGCTATGCCTCTTATTATTGGTCTTATGAATTTAGTTGTTCCTTTACAAATTGGAGCACGTGATTTAGCTTTTCCATTTTTAAATAATTTAAGTTTCTGGCTTACATTCAGTGCTGTTGTTTTAATTAATTTATCTTTAGGTGTAGGTGAATTTGCAAAAACAGGTTGGTTAGCATATCCTCCATTATCTGAAATGACATTTAGTCCAGGAGTAGGAGTAGATTATTGGATTTGGTGTTTACAAATTGCTGGTCTTGGTACTACTTTAACAGCAATTAATTTTTTAGTTACAATTTTAAAAATGCGTGCTCCTGGTATGACGTTATTTAAAATGCCAGTTTTTACATGGACTGTTCTTTGTTCTAATTTATTAATTATTGCTTCTTTTCCTGTTTTAACTATTACTTTATTGTTTTTAACTTTAGATAGATATTTAGGATTTCATTTTTTCACAAATGATATGGGTGGAAATATGATGATGTATGTAAATTTAATTTGGATTTGGGGTCATCCAGAAGTTTATATTTTAATTTTACCTGCTTTTGGAATTTTTTCTGAAATAGTTTCAACTTTTTCAAAAAAGTCTTTATTCGGATATACTTCATTAGTTTGGGCAACTTTGTCGATTACTCTTTTATCTTTTATAGTATGGTTACATCATTTTTTTACAATGGGAGCTGGTGCTAATGTCAATGCTTTTTTTGGAATTACTACAATGATTATTGCAGTTCCTACTGGAGTAAAAATTTTTAATTGGTTATTTACAATGTATAGAGGAAAAATTTATTTTCATTCTTGTATGTTATGGACTATTGGTTTTTTAATTACTTTTTCGGTTGGGGGTATGGCTGGTGTTCTTTTATCTTTACCGCCTGCAGATTTTGTTTTACATAATAGTTTATTTTTAGTAGCTCATTTTCATAATGTTATTATTGGAGGAGTTGTTTTTGGTTGTTTTGCAGGAATTACATATTGGTTTCCTAAATTTTTTGGTTTTGTTTTAAATGAAACTTGGGGTAAAATAGCTTTTATTTTTTGGATTCTTGGATTTTTATTTGCTTTTATTCCTTTATATTTTTTAGGATTAATGGGAATGACTAGAAGATTAAGTCAGAATATAGATTATAGTTTTCATAGTTTACTTTCGATTGCTTGTATTGGTGTAGTATTAATATTTTTAGGAATTATTTCTCAAGTTATACAGTTTATTATATCTATTAAAAATAGAAAAAAAAATTTAGATATTACTGGTGATCCTTGGGATGGAAGAACTTTAGAATGGTATATTTCTTCTCCAGCTCCTATGTATAATTTTTTTAATATACCTAATATAAGTAATCGTGATGAATTTTGGAATATTAAGAATAATAAAGATAATTTAAATAATAAAATAAGAAAAAATAAAATATATAAAAATATTTATTTACCAGATAATAGTTTTTATGGAATGTTAATAAGTTTTTTTCTATTAATTTTTGGATTTTCTGCGATTTGGCATATTTGGTGGTTATTTTATATTTCTTTTTTTAGTGTTGTTTTTGTTTGTTTTTACAAAAGTTTTCAAAAACAAAAAAAAATTTGTATAGATAAAAAATTTATACAGAAAATAGAAGAAATTCATAACAAAAACTTAATTAAATAGAGTTGAAAATATGTTTTATAATTTTTTTAATAAATTTTTTAAAGGAAATATAGATAATTTTTTTAATGATTTAAAAATAGATAAAAAGATAATTTTTGGTTTTTGGATTTATATTATGAGTGATTGTATTATTTTTGCTACAGTTTTTTCAGTATATTTTGTTATGGTTAAAAATATTTCAAATGGTCCATCTGGAAAAGAATTTTTTAACTTACATTTTGTTGAGTTAGAAACATTTTTTTTATTGCTTAGTTCATTATTTTTTAGTATTGCTGTAGATTTTTTAAAAAAATATAATATTAATATGGTTTGTTTGTTTTTATTATTTGTTTTTTTATTAGGTTTATCTTTTTTATTATTAGAAGGATATGAATTTTTTCTTTTATCTAAAAAAAATTATTATCCAACTTGTAGTGGTTTTCTTTCAGTTTTTTATACTCTATTATTTTTACATGGATTTCATGTAATTTCTGGTTTAATTTGGATTATTTTAATGATTTTTCAAATTATATTGATTGGAATAAATAAAACAACAAATACAAGAATATTATGTTTAAGTATTTTTTGGCATTTTCTTGATATTATATGGATTTTTGTATTTACTTTTGTATATTTATTTGGAGTAATATAATGAATTTTCATAATAAATTATTATCTTTTATAAAGACAACTATTTTTTTTTATATAATTATATTTTTTCTATCTTTAATTTTATCATTCTTTCCTTTTTTGATAGTAAGTTTTCATATGTTTTCTAAAAATATTTTATATTTTTTAATTATAATTTGTTGTTTCTTACAAATTTTATTACATATATTATTTTATTTACATCTTAATGATTTAAACAAAAATAGTTGGAATTTTTTTTCAATAATTTTTACGTTTACTATTATAACTATTATTGTTTCTGGTTCAGTATGGATTATGCGGAATTTAAATCATCATGTTATATCTATTTAAATATTTTACAAAAAATTTTTTATATTTTTTTGAATTAATTAAACCAAGAATATTATTTTCTAATTTATTTTCTTCTGTTTCTGGTTATTTTTTTGGTATCAAAAATAATTCTATTAATTATTCGATTTTTTTTTTTATGATTTTTGGTTTATTTTTTATAATATCTTGTGGGTGTGTATTAAATAATATTTTAGATAGAAAATGTGATAGACAAATGAAAAGAACTATGAATAGGGTTTTAGCAAAAAAAAAAATTTCTATTAAAGAATCATTTATATTTTCTATTATTTTATTTATTTTAGGAACGTTTTTTTTATGTTATTTTGTTTCAAAAATAGTATTTTTAATATCTTTTTTTGGTTTATTTGTATATGTTTTTTTATATACGTTTTTACTGAAAAAAAAATATCCATGTTCAACTATTGTAGGAGCATTTTCTGGTTCTTGCCCAATATTAATTGGTTATTTATCAGTTTTAAATTATGATATATATATTGGACTTTTACTTTTTCTTATTTTTTTTATTTGGCAAATTCCACATTCTTACTCAGTTTCTTTATTAAATTTTAAAGATTATAAAAATGCAAATATAAAAGTTTTTCCTATAATATATAGTTTTGAATTTACTTTAGATAATATGTATTTTTTTGTTAATTTATTAATTTTTTTTAATTTTATTTTTAGTATTAATAGTAATTTAAATAAATTTCATTTAATAATATTTATTATTTTAGGTTTTTTTTGGTTGTTTTATATTACTAAAGGTTATAATATTTTTTTAAATTATTCAAAATGGTTATTAAAGATTTTCAAATTTTCTATATTTTATATATTTATTTTTAATATTTCTATTTGTATAAATTATATATAAATTTTTAAAAACATTTATTTGGTTTTGGTATTCCTGAGATTTTACTAATTTGAAGAGATGGATTTTTAGGAAACAATTTAATCAAATCAATGCTAGTTATATTTATTTTATATTTTTTATTTATTGCTGTTAGTAATATTCTAATAGATGGACTAATGTAAAATTTATAATAAAAATTTCTTGTAAATTTTATTATTCTCCAATGATTTTTATTTAATTTTATTCCATTTTTTTTAGCTATTCTAACAGCATATTTTTTATTCCATAATAATTCTTTTATTTTTTTTATCATTTTTATTTTTTTTAAATTTTTATAAGAAATTATTTTTTATATATTATTTAATAAATTATTTTTATTAAAAATTTAATTATTTTTTTTTAAATAATTTTAATTTTATATTCTTATTTTTGATGCAGCTTTATCTAACACTCCATTAATAAATTTATGACTATCTTTAGAACAAAAAATTTTTGAAATTTCAATTCCTTCATTAATTATTACTCTATATGGTATATCTTTTCTTTTTATAAGTTCATAAAAAGACATTCTAAGAATTGATTTTTCAATTTGTCCTAATCTATTTAAATTTTCTTTAATATATTTTTTTATTAGTATATCTATTTTATTTTTATTTTTTATAATTCCAGTAAAAATTTCATTAAAGTATTTTATATCTACAATTTTTTTATTTTTTTTATAAAAATATTTTTTTATTTCTGATACTGTATTATTTGATATTTGCCAAGAATAAATTGCTTGCACAATACATGTTCTAGCTTTTTTTCTTAAATTAATATTCATTTTTATTTTATTTTCTTTATATATTAAATTTTATTTATATATTTTATATGTTTTTTTTTAAAATATAATAACAAATTTTATGTCAGGGTATATTTTTGAAATTTTTTTAAACTTTATTTTTTTAGATTAAAAAATTTTTTATCTTTATTGATTAAATATTTTTCTCTATTTTTAAATTATTGTTTTTTATTCGAATTAATAAAATTTTATTTTGAATTTTTATTGTTTTATTATTTTTTTTTTTTTAAATTATTTAAAATAAATTTCAATTAATATATTTTTTTTTTTTTTTTTTTTAATAATACAAGATATATAATTTTTTAAAATTTTTTTATATTTTTTCTGAAATTTTTATATTTTTATTTTTTGATTGTAATAAAAATTTTTTTATGTCAGATTATAATTAATCTATTTTACTATAGTAAAAAAATTGTTTAATTTAACACACATTATTATTCTATAAGAAGATTTTTTTAGCTTCTTTTGAATTAAAAATTTCTATATTTTTTTAATTAAATTTTTATGCATCTTGTTTTAACAATAATATTATTTTTTACAATAATATAATTAACTATTAGGTTTTTAAAGGTTTTAAAAATTAATTTTTTTATTAAATTTATTTCATTTTTTTATATATTTTTTGTGATTTTTCACATATATATTTTTTATATAAATATTTTTTAATATAATATAATAAAAAAAATTTTATTATATTTATAGTTTTTTAACTTTTTATATAACGTTAATAATTTTTAGTGTAGTTAATGTAGTTTTTTTAATTTTTTATTATTGACTTTTTATTCCATATTTTTCTAATTTTTGATTAAAATTTTTAGTTATTAATAAAACTAACGTAATTAAAATATGAGAAGATAAATTTAATTTATATATTAAATATATAAATGATTTTTCTATAAATTTATGATATATTTTTTATTTTTAATAATTTTATTTTAATGTAATAATTTTATGATTTTTTTTTTAAAAAAAATATTTTTTGGAGTAATTTTTATATCATAGGTTTCTAGTATTTTATAATATTAATATTTTCTTTATGAATATTTTCTATTTTTTTTAATATGTTAATATATTCTTTTAATAATTTATTATTAATGATTTATTGAATCTTATTATTTTATATAAATTTTTTAAATTTTTAGAGAATAAACTAGATTTAATTTTTTTATTCTATTAAAATATAATGTTTTTAAAAAAATAAGATATATTATTTTATCATAAATTAATATTTTTTTTTAAAGTTTGTTTATATTTTTTTATAAAAAAAAAAAAAAATATTGTATTTATTTTTAATAAATGTTATTATATTTGTTATAAAAAATATCGCGGGATGGAGCAGTTTGGTAGCTCGTCGGGCTCATAACCCGAAGGTCGTTGGTTCAAATCCAACTCCCGCAAAAAATAAAAAAATAAAAATAAAAAATATAAAAAAATTATAAAAAAAAAATAAATTTTAATATTTTATATTTTTTAATTTTTTTATTAGTCCACTTTTTTTAATAATTCTATTTTTAATATATTTTATAAAAATATTTTTTTTTGAATAAATCCAAACATATTTTTTTGCTCTTGTAATTGCTGTATAAATTATTTCTCTTGACATAATTTTATTTTTTTTTAAAGGTAAAATTAAAATTATATGATTAAATTCTGAACCTTGAGATTTATGAACAGTAATTGCCCATGTTGTTTTATATTTTTTAATTATGTTTATTGGAATTATTTTAATTGAATTATTAGGCATTAAAAAAAATATTTTCATTTCATTTTTTTTATCTAAAAGAGTAATTCCTATACTTCCATTAAATAATTTAATATTTTTTAAATTTTTTTTAATTATAATAGGTTTTCCTATATACCATTCTTTTTTATTAATTTTTTTAAAGTATGTTATTTTTTTTTTTTTTATAAAAAATTTAAAAATTTTATTAATTCCTTTTACTCCATACCAACCTTTTTTTAAAATACATAAAATTCTTATTCTATTAAATTCCTCTAAAATTTTTTTTATAGATTGTTTATTTATAACCATTTTAAAATAGTTTTTATACAATAAAAATATTTTTTTTGTTATTTTTAAATAAATTTTTTTTTTATTTTTAATAATAAAAAATTTAAAATTTTTATATTTATTATTTATAATTTTTTTAATTTTATTTTTTTTAAATTTTTTAATTATTTTAGAACATATGTCTATATCTGATTTTTTTTTATATCGATATTGTTTATTTAAAATACATATTTTATTTTTTAAAAAAATATTTTTTTTATAGAATTTTTGATTAAATTTTTTATTTTTTATACATTCTTTAAAATTTAAATATAAATTTATATTTTTATTTTTTAAAAAAAATATATAAATATCATTTAAAATAGATCCTATATTAATAGAAGGTAATTGATAATTATCTCCTATGAAAATTACTTGTGTATTTTTATATATTAAATTAATTATTTTATCAAACATAAAAATATCAATCATTGATGATTCATCAATAATTAATATATTTGCTTGAACTTTTTTTTTTTTATAAAATATATTATTTTCGTTATATAAATTTATTTTAAAAAAATCATGTATTGTAAATGATGAATTAGGTATATATTTTTTAAATTTTTTATTTATTTTTAATAATAATTTGTTTTTCTTTATTGATTCTAGAAGAATTGCACTAGCTTTTCCAGTTGGAGCTGTTAAAATTATTTTTTTATTTTTAGATAGTTTTAAGAAAAAGTAAATTATAATAGAAATGATAGTTGTTTTACCTGTTCCAGGTTTACCTATTATAAAAGTAAATTTATTTAACAAACATAATATTATTGCATTTTTTTGTTCAGTATTTAATTTTTTAAAAAAATTTTTGTTTAATATTTTTTTCCATTTAGAATATTTATATTTTTTTAATTCATATTTTTTATTAAGAAAGTTATATATATTTTTTTCAATATTCCATATTTTATTTAAAAACAAATAATTTTTTTCTATTATTAATGGATAATTTGTATTTTTTTTTCCTATTGAATCACTTTTTAATAAATAATTTTTAATTTTTTTTAAATTATATTTTATTTTAATTTTCTTTAAAATTTTTTTTGAAAAAAACATATCTTTAAAAATTTTTTTTAAAGAAACATAAGTATTTCCTTTTCTTAATTGAAAACTTATATAAATTGAAATAATTAAAATTAATGGATCATTTTTTTTTGAAATATTTTTTGCATAATAGAAATCTATTAATTTTATTTTTTTTTTTTTTAGAAGATTTTTAATTATATTTAACATAATATTTTATATTTTCGATTGTGTAAAAAAATTTTTATCTAATTTTTTAATAATTTTTTTTTTTGGTTTATAAAAAAAAATTCCTGTTTTATTATCTTTACCATTCATTCCTCTTAAAAAAAGATAATAAATTCCTCCAAAATTTTTTTTAAAACTGTAATTTTTTAACTTTTTTTTTAAAAATTTATGTAAAGCAACAGAATATATATAATATTGAATATCATATCTATTTTTTTTTATTGTTCTAACAATTTCTTTATTTTTATATTTTTTTTTATTTTTTCCTAAATAATTAGATTTAAAGTCAATTAAATAATATTTTTTTTTATCTTGAAAAACAATATCAATAAAACCTTTTAATACTCCTTTAACTTTTTTTTCATATATATTTTTTTTATTATTTATTAAATTATTTATAGAATTAAAATCTATTTTTTTTTTTAATAATAAAGAAAATTCTAATTCTTTTAAGTAATTTTCTTGATTTAATTTAAATAAATTTATTCCATAATCATTTAATGGTGTTAAAATTATATTTTTAATCCATTTTTTTAATATATTTAACCATTTTTTACATATTTTTTTTTTAAATATTTTAAACAAAAATTTTTTTTTTATTTTTTTTTTAAAATTTATTTTTTTTAGTATTTTATGAAGTAAAATACCGTATTTTTTACCTTGTGGAAAGAAATATTGATTATATTTTGTTTTTTTTTTATTTTTTATAATAGCTATATTTTTTTTTAAATTATTTTTATTAATTTTTGTATAACTTGTATATAATATTTTTTTAAAATTTCTATTAAATATATTTTTTATACATTGTTTTTTATTTTCTTTTTTTTTATTTTTAAGTAAATATTTTTTTTCTTTTGATTTTATTGACATTCCTTTATTTAAACAAATTTTTTTAAGTTTATTTGATAATTGACAAATATTCATTTTTTTTCCTTTTTGTAAAATATATCCTAGTCCACTTTTATGAAAATTTGTATTTTTTGTAATTGATTTTTTTTGAATTAATGGATTTATTCCTATACTACAATGAAATTTTGATCTAGTTATTGCAACATATAATAATCTAATATCTTCTGATAATCTTTCTTCTTCTTCAAGTTTATTTTTTTTTTTATTATTATTAATATTAATATAAGTGTTAAATGTTTTTCTATTATGATAAATTAATTTTTTTGAAATTTTGAAATTTGAAATAAATGGAATCCATACTATTGGATATTCTAAACCTTTTGATTTATATATTGTTACTATTTGTATAGTATTTTTTTTTTTATAATCAGATCTTTCATAATATTTTTTCTTTATATTTTTTTTATTTTTTATTTTTTCTTTAAACCAAATTAATAATGCATCGAATTTTTTTTTTAAAATAGATTTTTTTTCTAATATTTCAGATAAATGAATTAAATTTGAAATTTTTTTTTTATTTTTATTTTTAAAAAAATATTCTTTATATAAGTGACTTTCATAAATAATTTTTTTTATTAAATTTAAAATTCCATTTTTTTTCCATATTTTTAAATAATTATAAAATTTTTTATATATATTTGATAATATATTATATTTTTTTTTTAATTGATATATTTCATAAGAGTTTTTAAATATTATAGAAGTAGAAAGCGCTTTTTTTAAATATAATTCGTTTGATATATTTAAAATAGATTTTAATATGTAAAACATTTCTTGAACTTCCAGTGTTTGAAAGATAGATTTTTTATTAGAAGTATAATGAGAATTTATTTTAAATTTTTTTAATTCATGGTTTATTTTTTTATATTCTTTATAATTTTTAATTAATATACAAATATCTTTTATTTCTAATTTTTTTGTAGAATTAGATGTTTTTAAAAAAGCATTATTTTGTTTAATTTGTTTTATTAAATAAAAAATATTTTTTGCACATTTTTTTGCAATCCAAGAATCATATTCTAAAAATTTTTTATTTTTTTGTTTTTTAAACCAAAATGTTATTGAAGGTTGTTCTTTTTTTTTTATTATTAATTTTATTTTTTTTGATTCATTCGTATAATTTAATGGTGTGTATTTTATTTCTTTAAAAATAAAACTGTTTTTTATTTGGCTGAATAAAAAATTTATATTTTTAATTATTTTATATGAGGATCTCCAATTTGTATTTAACTTATATATATTTGATATTTTAGATTTTATTTTAAAATAAAAAAATATATCTGCTCCTCTAAATGCATATATAGATTGTTTTGGATCTCCTATTAAAATTAAAGAAGATTTTTTATAATTTTGATAAATTTTTTTAAAAATTTCATATTGTTGATAATCTGTATCTTGAAATTCATCAATAAATGCAATAGGAAATTTTTTTTCAATAGAATGACATAGTTTTTTATTATTTTTTAATTTTAAAAGAAGAAATTTAATTAAGTTATCAAAACAAAATTTTTTTTTCTTTTTTATATTAGAAATATGTTTAATTTTTTTTATTGCTTGTAGTAAAATAATATTTTTTAATGAAAAATTGTTTTTTAAAAAATTTTTTATTATTTTTAAAAATTTATATTTTATTTTTTCAATTTTAGATAATTTATCATATATTTTTTTTTCATAAAATTTATTTATTTCTTTTGGAAAATTATAATTTATAGTTTTTTTTTTTGACCATATCGTTATTTTTTTGATCCAGTTAAAAATATTTTTTTTATTATAAATTCTTTTATTTAATTTTTTTTTTAAAAAAAATTTTTTCAAAATTGATTTAATTTTGTTCCATTTTATTTTAAAATTATAAATTTTTTTAATATTTTTTTTATGTTTTTTTAAAATATTATATTTTTTTTGTTTATATATAAAAACTTTTGATTTAATATTTAACCATGAATTTATTTCTAATAATAAATATTTTGGATGTTTCCAATATTTTAAAATTATATTTAAAATATTTTTTTCAAGTGGAACAATAAATTTTCTCCAAAAATCATATGTAGATTTTTTATATATTTCTTGATCTTGATATATTTTTTTTTTAATAGTGTTTTTATAAGTAAGATTATAACTTTTTAGTATGTTTTTACAAAATCCATGAATTGTATAGATTGGAGCATGATTTATTTTTAAATAAGCAATTTTTAATATTTTTCTACTTTTTTTAAAATTTTTTATTTTTTTAAATATTTTTTTATAGTTTTTATTTCTTGTTTTTTTTAATTTTAAATCAATGTAAAAATTATAAATATTTTTTGATAATCTATTTTGTATTTCTATCTTTGCATTATTAGTATATGTAATAATTAAAATTTCTTTTACTAAATATTTTTTTTTTTGTTATTAAATCCTAATAGTAATCTAAGATATAATAATATAATTGTAAAAGTTTTTCCTGTTCCTGCTGAAGCTTCAATCATATTTATTCCATTAAATAAAATTGAAAAAATTTTTTTTTTAGTTTTATTATTCATTTTTTTATTTTCATTTTTTTTAAATATATTTTTATAAAATATTTTTATACATAGGTTTAATCCAATATTTTGTTATTCTAAATATTTTTTTAATTGATTTTTTATTTAAAGTTTTAAATATTTTTTTTATATATAAATTATTTTTTTCACCTATAAAGTATTTGTTTCCATTCCATGTTTCAATCATTTTTTTTTTACTATATTGAATAATTTCTCTATCTTTTGAAATTTTATTTTTTTTTTTGTTATATATATAATGAAACCAGTTTATACCTGTTTGAATTAAAGGTATTGGATTAGTTAATCCTTGAATATATCCAAATATATATTTTAAAAGATATTTTTTTGCTTTTTTTTTTTTTATATTTTTAAAAATAATTTTATTATTTAATCCAATATATGTGCTTTTATGTTTTCCTCCATTTGAACAATATAAAATATGTTCTAACCACAAACTTAATTTATCATGATAGTTTAAATTAAATGGTTTCCATCTTAAAATTCCATTTTTAGATGAAATATTTTTTATTTTTCCGTATATTTTAAATTTTTTTATTTTTAATTTAATTTTTATTTCTTTTAAAGAAACTTTTAATTTATTTATTTTTTTATAAATTTTTTGATTTTTTTTTATTTGTTCATTAAAATATATTTTACCTAAATTTCCATATGGTAATATTCCTGTAGATTTTATTTTTTTGAATAATTTTTTAATATTTTTTTTAAAAATTAAATAGTTTAAAATTTTTATATTTATTAAATAATGATCTTTCAAGTTTGTATAAAATGGTTCATGATTTTTTTGTATTAAATTTATTTTTTTAAAATATATTTTTAATGTATTATGAAAAAAATAATTTATTGGATTTTTCCAAAATTCAATTAATTTTATAGATTTTATTTTTTTAATTTTTTTAGATTTTAAAATTTTTTTTATAAATTTTTTTTTTATAAATTTTTTTTTTTTAGATAAATTCCATATTGAATGAAAACTATTAAAATTATTATTTAAATAAAAATTTTCTTTATAAAAATCATTTTTTGTATGTATAAATAATAACTTATTTTTTTTAAAAGAAAAATTTTTTTTTATATATTCAATTAAATATTTTAATAAAAAAGAATATCTATTTAGAATATTTTCTGATGAATTATATATATAACTTATAAAAATTTTTTCTTTAGTAAATCCAATTAATTCCAAAAAATTTAAAAAATCTTCTTTATTTTTTTTTAAATCCATTTTTTCTTTATATAAATTAATTAAGTTTTCTTGATTACTTATATATTTTTTAGGAAAATTATTATTCATTCCTAATATATAAGTAATTTTAAATGGAAGTGTTTGTAAAACATTAAAATTTGTAAAAATTATATTATTATTATAGTTTTTTTTTAAATATATTTTTTTAATTTTTTTGTTTATTATATATTTTATAATTTTTATAGATATTTTTTTTTTATAAGAGCTATCTAAAATTTCTTTTAATAAAGAGTTCCATTTTTTTTTTATATGTTTTAAATATATTTTTGTTTTTTTATTTTTATAAAAAAAATCATCGATTATATTTTTATATATTTTTTTCCATGTTTTACATGTTTTTTTTGTTGATAACTTTTTTTTCCATTTTTTTAATGTTGTTATAAAAAATATTAGTTTTTCTAATGTTTTTATATCTTTTTTTTCATGAATATTATAAGGAAAAATATTCTTCCATTGTATATCTTTTTTATACATTCCATAACCAAAAATTATTTTTTTTATTCCATATTTCCATGTATTTTGATTTATTTCAGGAAAATTTATTTTTTTTTTATGTTTTTTATTAATTCCCCAACATATTTTTGTATCAAAAACCCATTTTTTAATAGTTTTTACTTCTTTAGTTGTAATAGAAAATTTTTTAGCTATAAAATTGAAATTTAAAAAATTTAATATTTTTGTACTTTTAAATTTATTTTTTTGTAAAGATAAAATTTTATTAAAAATGTATAAAATAGGATTATTTTTATCAAAAATTTTTTCATGTATTAAATAAGGAATATTATTTTTTTTAATTTCTGATTTAAAAACTGAATTTATATATGGTATATATTTTTGAATATTTTTTGTTTTTACAATTATATCTTTTGGTTTTATATTTTTATTTTTTTTTAAAATATTTAATATATTGTCTTGTAATATTTCTATTTCTCTTAAACGATTTGAACATTCATGTATAGATATTGAATTATCGTTTTCAATTATTTTGTTTTGAAAAAAAATATTATTTTTATAATTAAAGATTTTATTTTTAATAACATTTAATAACGTATTTTTTTTATTATTAATATATAATTTTTTTTTTTTTGTTGTGAGTGAGAAAATATAATTTATTTTGTTTATATAATTTTTAGTCCAATATAGTATATTTGAATTTTTAAAAAAATATTTTTTTTCTAATATATTATGATTAAAAGGTGTACATAAAAAAAAATAAATATCTATTTTATAACTAATTTTTTTTAAAATTTTAATATAAGAAATTGGATAGTTTATTGGATTTATAATAAATATTCTATGAGGTAAATTTTTATATTTTTTTTTTATTTTATGTTTTTTGATTAAATTTTTTTTTAAATTTAAATAATGAAAATTATTTTTTTTTATAATTTTTTTCCACATTTTTTTTTGTTTTAATATTATTTTTTCTTTATATTTTTTATTATTTTTTTCCCAATTGTTTATTAATTTTTTTCTATAAATAAGATATTGAAAAAAAAATTTTGAAATATTATTAAAATATTTTAATTTTGTGTATTCGTTTTCTTTTTTTTTAAAAATATTTTTTTTTTGAAAAGATTCAGATAAATTCATTAATTCCCATAAAATAAATTTTTTATTAAATCTTTTATATTTTTTTTTATATATAAATAATTCTAATATATAAAATATAAATTTTTCTTTTGTAAAAAATGAAATATTACAAAATATTCCAAAAATTTTTTTAATTATTTTTTTAATAAATTGTGAAATTTCAATATCTGGAACTACAATTATTTCTTTTATAAATATATTTTTAAATGATTTTTTATTCATAATATGACATATTTTTTTTATTAAATAATTAAAATCATTAGAAGTATAAATTTTTATCATATTTTTATGAATTTTTTTTAAAGTAATTAAATTTAATCATTTTTTTTATTTATTTATAAAAAATTAATTAATTTAATTACTAAAATATTTATATTTTTTTGTTTTTTATTAATGTTAATTGATCTTGATTATTTTGAATTTGTTGTATATTATTTTTATCAAGTGCGTTTTTAAAAGAAATCATTAGATCCCAATATACATTTTGTAAATCTTTTGTTTCACTCCAACATCTTATAACAAAACTTAAAGAATATGGTGATAATTTATTTAATCCAATTAAGATATCTTGATTTTTCATGACCCTATCTTCTTTATCAATTACTTTTTTTAAGATGTCAATTATTAATTTTGTATCAGTATGATATGACACGTTTATAAAAAATTCATTTCTTCTAATTGGTGCTCGAGTATAATTTATAATGTCTCCTAACAAAATTTTATTATTTGGAATTACTGCTATTTTTCCATCTATTGTTTTTAAAATTGTATAAAATATATCAATATTTATGACTGTTCCTGAAACTTTATCTAAACTTATAAATTCTTTTTTTTTAAAAGGTTTAAAAATTTTTAATAAAATTCCAGCAGTAAAATTTGATATTGTTCCTTGTAAAGTAAATCCAACTGTCATTCCTAAAGTTCCAAGCATAGCAATCATAAAAGTAGGTTGAAAATGATTAAATCTTCCTAATAAAATAATTATTGCTGTAATTATAAATGCATATTTAATCATATTAAAAATCCGCATATTTTTTTACATTTTAAGGTATTAGAAAAAAAATATTTTTTTATTTTTTTTTTTTTTTTTTTTTTAATAATATATATAATTTTAAATATTTAACATATTAATTTTTTTTATAAAAAATTTTTTAATATTTTTATAATAATTTGTAAGAATTTAAATTAAAAAATATTTTTTTCAACTTTGATGAAGTATAATTTTTAGATTTTTGTATCCAATTTCTCGGATCATAATATTTTTTATTTGGTTTATTTTTTCCTTCAGGATTTCCTAGTTGTTTTTGAAGATATTTTTTATTTTTTTTATAAAAATTTAATATTCCTTTCCAAGTAAACCATTGTATATCTGTATCAAAATTTATTTTTATTACACCATATTTTATAGATTTTTTTATGTCTTTTAAAGAAGAACCTGATCCTCCATGAAAAACAAAATTTAATGGATTTATTTTTCTAATTTTATTTAATTTTTTTACATATTTTTGAGATTTTTTTAATATTTTTGGTTTTAGAGATACATTTCCTGGTTTATATACTCCATGGACATTACCAAAGGATGCTGCAATAGAAAAATTTGAACTTATTTTTGACATTTTTTTGTATGCTAAATTTACGTCTTTTGGTTGAGTATATAAATATTTTTTATCTATTTTTGTATTATCTATTCCATCTTCTTCTCCGCCAGTGCAACCAAGTTCCATTTCTAAAAACATCTTTATTTTATTAATTTTTTTAAAATATTTATAACAAGTTTTGATATTATCTTTTAAACTTTCTTGAGATAAATCTAACATATGTGATGAAAATAATGGATTTCCTGTTTTATAAAAAAAATTTTTTCCGGCTTTTATTAATCCATCAATCCAAGGTAATAGTTCTTTATTACAATGATCTGTATGAATTATTATTGGTATTTTATAATATTTTGCTATTAAGTGAACATGTTTTGCTCCAGATATTGCTCCATCTATAGCTTCTTTAAATAATTTTTTTCCAGTATTTTTTTTTCCTGAAATAAATACTGATCCTCCATATGAAAATTGTATAATTACTGGAGATTTAATTTTTGATGCTGTGTTTAAAACCATATTTATTGAGTCTGTATTAATACAATTTATTGCAGGGATTGCAAAATTATTTTTTTTTGCTATATAAAAAATTTTTTTTGTTTCACTTCCGTTTAATACTCCAGTTTTAAAATTTTTTAATATTTTTTTCATTGATTTACTATTCCTATAAGTTAAACATTAATTTTTTTTAAATATTTTTTTTTAAGCATATTAATTGCAGGCAAAGTTTTTTTTTCAATAAATTCTAAGAATGCTCCTCCTCCTGTAGAGATATATGAAATTTTATTTTTTAAATTAAACATATTAATTACAGCTAAAGTATCTCCTCCTCCTGCAATAGAGAAAGCTTTTTTATTTTTAGAAATAGAATAAGCAATTCTTTTTGTACCATCTCTAAATTCAGAAGATTCAAACACTCCTACTGGTCCATTCCAAATAATAGTTTTTGATTTTTTTATAATTTTCTCTATTTTTTTTATACTTTTTTTTCCTATATCCATTATTTCATCATTTTTTTGAATTGTATTAGATTTTTTAAAAATATATTTTATTTCATTTATATTAGTTTGTTTTACTTTTGAATCAATTGGTATAATTATATTATATTTTTTTTTTAATTTTTTAGCTAATTTAATAAAATTTTTTTCATATATTGAATTTCCAATATTATTTTTTATTGCTAAAAATGTATTGGCAATTCCTCCTCCAACTATTACTGTATCTGAAATTTTACATAAACTTTTTAAGATATTGAATTTTGTAGATATTTTTGAACCACCTAATATTGTTATTAAAGGTCTTTTTGGATTTTTTATAGATTTTTGTAAGGATTTTATTTCTGACATTAACAATGGTCCTGCACAAGATATTTTAGAAAAAAATCCGACTCCATAAGTGGAAGATTCTTTTCTATGAGCTGTGCCAAAAGCATCCATTATAAATACATCACATAAAGAAGCATATCTTTTTGATAATTTTTTATCATTATTTTTTTCTCCAACATTAAATCGAACATTTTCAAAAATTAAAATTTCTCCATAATTTATTTTAATTTCTTCATATATATTTTTTTTAAAATGAATTATAGTTTTTTTAAATTTTTTTCTTAAATATTTTACAATAGGAAGTAAAGAATATTTTTTTTTAAATTTTCCTTCAGTTGGTCTACCTAAATGCGATAAAATAATAATTTTTGATTTGTTTTGTAAAGCAATTTTTATTGTATTAAGTGAAGATTTTATTCGTTCATCTGAAGTTATTTTATTATTTTTCATAGGAACGTTTAAATCTAATCTAATTAATATTTTTTTTTTATATATATTAATTTTTTTCATTGTATTAATTAACATTTTTATACCCATAAAATAAAGATGATTTTTTAAAATATTTTTTAAGAAATTATTTTAAAGAAAATATTTATTTTTAATCTAATAGTAAAAATAAATTTTTAATACATTTGATTTAAATAAATTTTTTATAAATTTAAATTTGTATAATAAAATTTTGTTATGTAAAATATTTTTTTAAATAATATTTATTTAATTTTATTAATAATAATTAATTTTGAAACCATTTTTTGATTCCATCTAAAAACATTTGTGTAGATAACATAATTAAAATTAATCCCATTAATCTTTCAAGAACATTAACTACTTTTTTTCCAAATATTTTTAAAAAAATATCTGACATTAATAAAATAATTAATGTAATTAACCAAGCTATTATTAATGATAAAATAAGAGATTTTATACAACTTGAATTTTGATGTGATAATAACATTAGAGTTGCTAAAACTGAAGGTCCTGCAACTAAAGGTATAGCTAAAGGAACTAAAAATGGTTCATCTTTTGATGAAATATTATTTTCATTATTTTCATCATTAGGAAAAATCATTTTAATTGCAATAAAAAATAAAATAATTCCTCCAGAAATAGAAACTGTTTCGGTTTTTAAATTTAAAAAAGAAAGTATATTTTCTCCAGAAAAAAGAAAAGAAAACATAATTAATAGAGCAACTAACATTTCTTTAATTATTATAATTCTACGTCTTTTTGAATCAAAATTTTTTAGTATAGTCATAAATATTGGAAGATTCCCTAATGGATCCATTATTAGAACAAGTAAAATTGTATTAGATATCATATTTTTCATTAATTTTTTCCTATTTTTATTGAAATTTTTTAATTTTTATTTTTATAATGTTTTAATTATATACGATTAATTTTTTTATTAGAATTTTATTTCAATAAATTATATATTTAAATGATAATATATTTTTTAAAAAGTATATAATGTATATAATTTTAAATTTTTAATTTGTTTTTTTTTTTATTTTATTGTTATTAAAATTTATATAAAAACAATTTTTTATTTTTTTTTATTTTTTCTTTTTTTTTAAAATTTTTTATTAAAATTAATTGTATGAGAACATTATGAAAAAAACTGTTGGATTTATTGGTTGGAGAGGAATGGTTGGTTCAGTTTTATTAAATAGAATTTTAAAAAAAAAAGATTTTTTAAATTTTAATTTTATTTTTTTTTCAACTTCACAATTTAGTTTTAAAAATCCTGAATTTAATAGGTTTAATTCGAATAAAATTTTAAAAGATGCAAATAATTTAGATGAATTATTTGAATTAGATATTATTCTGACTTGTCAAGGTAGTGATTATACTAATAAAATATATTATAAATTAAGAAATTCTGGTTGGTCTGGATATTGGATTGATGCTTCTTCTGATTTAAGAATGAAAATTGATTCAGTTATTGTTTTAGATCCAATTAATAAAAAAAATATAATACAATCTATTGATCGTGGAATAAAAACTTTTATTGGAGGAAATTGTACAGTAAGTTTAATGATGCTTGCTTTAGGAGGTTTATTTAGAAATGATCTTATAGAATGGATTTCTTTTTCTACTTATCAAGCGGCATCTGGAGGTGGATCAGGTTATATTTTAGAGTTATTAAAACAAATAAAATTTTTAAATAAATATTTATCTAAAGATGATAATTTATCGAAATCTATTTTAGACATTGAAAAAAAAATTACTAAAATTACTCAAAAAAATAGTTTTCCAATAAAAAATTCTTTAGTACCTTTAATTTTAAATTTAATACCTTGGATTGATTTAGATATGAGTTCTGGACAAAGTAAAGAAGAATGGAAAATGGAAGCAGAAACTAATAAAATTTTATCATTAAAAGATAATAAAAAAATTTTGATAGATGGAACTTGTGTACGTATTGGATCTTTACGTTGTCATAGTCAATCATTTTTAATTAAACTTAAAAAAAATATTGATATTTCAAATATTGAAGACATCATATCTAGTGATAATAAATGGGTTAAAATAATAAAAAATAATAAAAATGATAGTATTAAAAAATTAACTCCATTATCTGTTACAGGTACTTTAAATATTCCTATAGGTAGAATTCGTAAATTAAGTTTAGGAAATAATTATATTTCTGCATTTTCTATTGGGGACCAATTATTATGGGGAGCAGCTGAACCTTTAAGAAGGATGTTAAAATTTCTCATTTAATAAAAATTATTTTTTTTGTTTTTTTTTGAATTATTAATTTATATTATTTTTTTTATAGTGTAAGAAAATGGAATTTTAGAAGTTTCTGATTTTAATAAAATATAATTTGAAAAATTACATAAAAATTTTATTTCTTTATTAATTGTAATATCGTCTGAAGTTATTAAAATTTTTTCTCCGATTTTTATTGATCGGAGTTTATTTCGTAAAAATAACATTGTATCTGGACATCTTAATCCATTTAAATTAAATATATTATTTGTTTTTTTCATTTTTATTTTAATATTATTTTTTAATTAAACATAAGTGATATTTCTTTTAAAACAATCCAAATTGATTCTTCTTCTATTTTTTTTAATGATAATTTTATCCAATTTAGTGATTTTATTATTTTTAAAAAATTAGAATAATTATTTTTTTTTATTGAGCGTATATATAATTTTTGAGAACTTTTCCAGATTTTCATTTTTTTAAAAAAATTTTCTTGTTTATTTTTTTTTATTTTCTTTAACAAAATTAAAATAATTAATTTATTTTCAAGATGTTTAACAATAATTAATGGATGTATTTTAGATTTATTTAATGATTTTAGTACTAATAAGCATTTTTTTACGTTTCCTAACAATAAAAAATTAATCCATTCAAATATTGTATAAATTTTATCATAAATTAAAACTTTTTTTAATTTTTTTAAAGTTATTTTTTTTTTAAATATTAAAGATATTATGTTTAAATTTTGATTTAATAATAAAAAATTATTTTTATATTTATTATATAGAAAATTTTTTAATTTCATATCAATTATTTTATGATTTATGTTTTCTTGTATCCATTGAAAAAATTCATATTTTTTAAAATTAAAACAAGGAATTAATAATTGTTTATTAAAAAACTTTTTTTTAGAGTTTATTTTAATTATATTTGTATAATTTGATTGTTTTAAAATTATTATTATAATATTTATTTTTGTAATATATTTTTTTTTAAAATTTTTAATTATTTCATTATTTATATTTTTTATATTAATTTTTAAAATAATAATTTTTTTTTCATATAAAAAACTTTTTTTTTTGCTATAATAAAAAAAATTTTTCCAATCTTTGTTTTTATTTATTTCTATAATTTTAATTTTATTTATTTTTTTTTTTTTTAAATTAGTTAATATAATTTCTTTATATTTTTCTATAAGAAAAGATTCTTTTCCATATATTATATAACAAAATTTATTTTTTTTATTAATTTTATCTATAATTTCTTTTATATTCATATAAATTAAGTATTTTTCTTTTTTATAAGTGTTATTAAATTAAGAATTTTATTAGGAATAAAAAATTTTTTTAAAATTATTTGTTTATTAATTTTTTTATTTACTAAAGGATTTTTTATACAAATTTTAAATATTTTTTTTTTAGATATATTTTTTTTTGTTGAAATAATACAACATTTTTTTCCATTAATTTGTATAATAATTTTTATAATATTATTTTTAAAAAATATTTTTTTTTCTTTCGGCCATACATTAATTTTTATGTTTTGTTTTTTTTTAAATGTAGAAAGAATAAAATTGCTAAAATGAGGGGTAAAAGGATTTAATAATTTTAAAATAGTTATGAGAGATTTTCTAATAATTAAATTATCATTATTATTATATATTTTTATTTTTTTTATATATTTAAAAAATTTCATAATTTTTGATATTGCAGTGTGAAAGGATTGTCTAAAATGAATGTCTTGCGTAACAGAAAAAATTGTTTTGTTTAGATTTAAATAAATTTTTTTTTGTTGAATATTAAATTTTTCTAATTTTTTTTCTATTTTTTTATCAAAATATTTATTATTAAAATAACAAAACTTCCATAATTTTTTTAAAAATCTATTTATTCCATCTACTGCTAAGTTATTCCATTGTAAATCTGATTTAATTGGTGCTGCGAACATTATAAATAATCTGATTGTATCAGCTCCGTATTTTTTTATTACTTTAATAGGGTCTATGCCGTTATTTTTTGATTTTGACATTTTTATCATTCCTGCATGAAATATTTTTTTTCCTTTAAATTTTTTTATTGAAATAATTTTGTTTTTTTTATTAAACTCTATTTTAATTTTTTTTGAATTAATCCATATTTTTGAATTATTTTTTTTTAAATAATAAAAAGCATTAGAAAGTACCATACCTTGACATAATAATTTTTTTATTGGTTCATCTGTATTTACTAAATTAAAATCACGTAATAATTTATGATAAAATCTTATATATATTAAATGCATAGTTGCATGTTCTATTCCTCCAATGTATTGATCTATTGGTAACCAATATTTTGTAGAAGTAGTATTTAACATTCCTTTTAAAAAATTTGGACATGTATATCTTGCATAATACCAGGATGATTCCATAAATGTATCAAAAGTATCTTTTTCTCTTATTGCTTTAATTTTATTTATTTTTATTTTATATTCTACTTGATTTTTTTTATAATTATTAAAATTTGGAAGTAATACTGGTAATTTTTTTTTTGGAATAGTAATAATTGATTGATCTTTTTTAAAAGCTATTGGAATTGGAGTACCCCAATATCTTTGTCTAGAAATATTCCAATTTTGAAGTTTATATTTTATTTTAATTTTTCCATATTTTTTTTTTATAATTTTTTTTATAATTTTTTTTGAATCAATATTATTTTTTTTAATATTTTTTTTTCTTAAAAAAATTTTTTTAATTTTTTTTTTTTTGTCTAAAAAAAAATTTTTATTATAAAATTCTAAATCATCAGAACTAAATTCTGGAGATGCGATTATTGCACTTGTTCCATATTTTATATAAACGAAATTTGAAATCCATATCGGTATTTTTTTTTTATTTAAAGGGTTTATTGCAAATATTTCAGTATTTATTCCAATATTTTTAATTTTTTTAAAATTAGATGTTGATGTTAATTTATTTAGTTGTTTTTTAACAAATTTTTTTATAAATATATTTTTTTTAGTTAGTTTTTTGATATATTTATGATCTGGTGATATTGCAATATATTTTGCTTTTTTTAAACTATATGGTTTAGTTGTAAAAACTTTTATTTTTTTCTTTATATTTTTTATAAAAAAGTACAATTCTATTCCTTTAGATCTTCCTATCCAATTTTTTTGCATTAATTTAACTTTTTTTGGCCATCCTTTTAACAGTTTTATTCCTTGATATAATTCTTCTGCATATTTTTTAATTTTTATAAACCATTGTGGTAATTTTTTTAACTTAATTTTTGAATCACATCTCCAGCATTTTCCATTTATTACTTGTTCATTTGCTAATACTGTTTTATCTTTTGAACACCATTTTACTAAAGATGTTTTTTTATATATCATTTTTTTTTTATATAATTTTATAAAAAACCATTGTTCCCATTTATAATAATTTGGATCACAGGTAGAAAGTTCTCTGCTCCAATCATAACTAAAACCTAATTTTTTTAGTTGTTTTTTCATGTAAAAAATATTTTTTTTTGTCCAATCATATGGATTTTTTCCATTTTGTTTTGCTGCTTCTTCTGCTGGTAATCCAAATGAATCCCATCCAATAGGTTGTAGAACATTTTTTCCTAACATTCTATGATATCTAGAAATTACATCACTAATTGTATAATTTCTAACATGTCCTATATGTAAATTTCCAGATGGATAAGGTAACATTGGTAAACAATAATATTTTTTTTTTTTAAAATTTTTATGTACTTCAAAGGTTTTTTTTTTTTTCCATTTTTTTTGTAAAACTTTTTCGATTATATGCGGATCATATTTTTTTTTCATAGATATCTTTTTTATAATTAAATTTTATTTTTATTATCAAATAAATTAATAAATTTAAAATTTTTTATTAATTTTTTTTTTTAAAAATCTTTTATGAATCATTTTTTTTGAATAATTTTTTTTTATTAATTTTTTTTAAAATAATTTCTAATACATCTTCAATTGTTATTAATCCTGTAATAACTCCGAATTCATCTACAACTATAGCTAAGTGATTTCTTTTTAATCTAAATTCTTTTAAAATTCTATTTAAACTTTGACTTTCTGGAACAATTACTGGTGGTCTTAAAATTTTTTTTAAAGAAAATTTTTTTTTAGAATTATTAATATATTTTAATAAATCTTTTGCCATTAAAAATCCGCTAATATAATTGTTATTATAATTAATAACAGGAAATCTTGAATGAGATGAATTTGTAATTTTTTTTAAACATACATTTAATGAATCATTTATTTTAAGAGTTATAATTTTTGTTCTAGGAATCATTATATCTTTTACTTTTTGTTTTTCTATATTAATAGCTCCTTTAATAATATTGTAAGTATTACTATTAATAAATTTATTTTTTTTAGATTTTTTTATTAACATTAATAGTTCTTTTTGATTTTTCGGTTGATCAAAAAAAATATTATTTAAAAATAAAGAGATAAATCCCTTTTTTTTTTTATACATATATTGATTTCTCATTAAATTAATTTGAAATATTTTTTTTTTAAAATTTTTTTTATTTTTTATAAATTTATTTTATATAATATGGATTTTTATAACCTAAGGAAATCATTTTTTGAATTTCTATTTTTTCCATATTTTTTCTATCTAATAAATTATTATGTTTATATCCAATTAAATGTAATATTCCATGAATAATAATATGTGCCCAATGTTCAATAATTTTAATTTTATATTTTTTAGATTCTTTTTCTAAAACACTTTTACAAATTATTAAATCTCCAATTAATAATGAATTATTATTATCTTCTCCATTAATAATAGAAAAAGATAAAATATTTGTTTCTACATTTTTTTTTCTATATATATAATTTAATTTTTTAATTTCTTTTTTTTTTACAATTTTAATAGTAATAATAGATTTTTTAATAGATTTTTTTATAATTTTTTTAATCCATTTTTTTATTAAATTTTTATTTGGTATTTTTTTTTTATTTTTATAAGAATTTTGTATGTTTATTTTAATCATTTTTTAATATATTTAACCATTTTTTACATATTTTTTTTTTAAATTTCCTTTTAATTTATACAAGTAAGCTTTATAAATTTTAATAAAAACTATCTTTCCAATTAAACTTTTTGGGCCTTTGAATATTACTATTCTATTATTTTGAGTTTTTCCATATAATTTTTTTTTATTTTTTTTATAAATATATTTTTCAACTAAAACGTCTTGATATGTACCTACCATTTTTTTACTCCAAAAAAGAGTATTTTTGTTAATTTTTTTTTGTAAAATATATAATCTTTTTTTTTTTTCTTTTAAATTTATTTTATCTTTTAATTTTGATGCTATTGTTCCTGGACGTGGAGAATATATAAAACTAAAACTCATATCAAACTTTATTTTTTTTATTAATTTTATAGTTTTTTGAAAATCTTTTTTTGTTTCTCCTGGAAAACCTATTATAAAATCTGAAGTAATTTGTATGTTTGGTCTGATTAATTTCAATTTTTTAATAATTTTTTTATATTGTAAAATGGTATAAGAACGTTTCATAATTTTTAAAATCTTATCAGAACCACTTTGAACAGGTAAATGTAGATAGCTTACTAATTTAGGTATTTTTTTGTATGTTTGAATTAAATCTTTAGTAAATTCTATTGGATGGCTTGTTGTAAATCTTATTCTTTTAATTTTTTTTATTTTTGAAATTATTTTTATAAGTTTTGATAATTTACATATTTTTCCATTATTAAATTTTCCTTTATAACTATTAACATTTTGTCCTAAAAGTATAATTTCTTTTGTTCCATTTTTTGATAAAAATTTAGATTCAAGATATATTTCTTCAGGTGTTCTACTAATTTCTCTTCCTCGTGTTTTTGGTACAATACAAAAAGAACAACATTTATCACAACCTTCCATAATAGAAATATAAGAAATAATTTGTGGAATTGATTTTTTTTGAAAAAATTTAAATTTTTTTAGTTTTTTTGCTCTAATATCAATAATATTTTTAGTATTATTTTTGATTAAATGAATCATTTTTGGTAAACGATGAATTGTTTTTGGACCAAAAACTATGTCTACAAAAGGAGCTCTTTTATATATATTTTTTTTTTCTTGTACTGCAACACATCCTCCAACAGCTATAATTATTTTTTTCTTTTTTTTTAAATTTTTCCATCTTCCTAATTGATGAAATAATTTTTCTTGAGCTTTTTCTCTAATTGAACAGGTATTTAATATTATTAAATCTGATTTTTCAACATGATTTGTTTCTTTACAATTAAAATTTTTTTTTAAAACTTTTAAGATTATAGATGAATCATATTCATTCATCTGACAACCCCATGTTTTTATATGTATTTTTTTCATTTTTTTTATAATATTTTTTTTTAAATTTTAAGAATTATAACAGGGAAATTTTTTTTTATTTTAATTTTTTAAATTATTTAAAAAAAAAATTTAATTTTTTTTATAATTTTAAATAATTATTTTTATATTATATATTGAAAATTTTTTATTTTTTCTTTATTTTAAAAATGAACATTTAAAATTTATTTTTTTTTTAGAAATTAAAACGTTTTTTTTTATTTTTAATATTTAAAAAAATTAATAAAAATACTCCTACAACAATCATTGGAATAGATAGTATTTGTCCTAGAGTATATTTTTTATATAAAAATCCAATTTCTATATCTGGTTCTCTAAAATTTTCTAAAAATATTCTAAAAATTCCATAAAAAATTAAAAAAATACCAGAAATTATTCCTTTTTTTTTTATTTTTTTGGAAAAATAGTTTAATATTATAAATAAAATTACTCCTTCTAAAAAGAATTCAAATAATTGAGATGGATATCTTGGTAAAACTCCATATTTTTCTATTATTTTTTGAAGTTCTGGATTTTTTTTTGATTCATTTAAATCATATTTAAAAGAGTTTGGAAATAAAAATGCTCCAGGCACATTTATAGCTATTCTACCCCATAATTCATCATTAATAAAATTTCCTAATCTACCAATTCCTAAGCTTATTGGAGATAAAATTGCAATAAAATCAGTTATTTTAAAAAATTTAATTTTTTTTTTTATTGAAAAAATTAAACATGAAATAATAACTCCGATTAATCCACCATGAAAAGACATTCCTCCGTTCCAAATTTGAAATAAATAAAATTTATGTTTTAAAAAATAAAAAAATTTATATAAGAAAACATATCCTATTCTTCCTCCAAAAAATAATCCAATAAAACAATAATATATTAATTTGTTAATATATTTTTTTTTAAATAATTTATTATTTTTTTTAAGATATTTTTTTCCATACCATATAGAATATATAAAACAAATTAAATACATTAATCCATACCATTTAAAAGAAAATATACCAAAAGAAAAATAAGTAGGATTAATTTGAGGAAATAAAATATACATTTTTTATCTTTTTTTTATAATTTTATATAATTAATTTATATTTTATAATATATTATTTTTTATATTTCTAATGATAACATTTCATTAATTGTTTGTCGTCTTCGAATTTGATTTAAAACATTTTTTTTTATTAAAATTTCAGGGATTAAAGGTCTACTATTATAATTAGAAGACATTGATGCTCCGTATGCTCCAGTGTCGTGAAAAATTATATAATCTCCTAATTTTACTTTTGGTATTTTTATTGTATAAATTTCACTATTTTCTTTTTGAGTAAATATATCTCCAGATTCACATAATGGTCCTCCGATTACAACTTTTATTTTTTTTAAAGTATTTAGTTTTCTGTTATCTTTTGAAATCACTGAAATATAGTGATAACTTCCATATAAAGCTGGTCTAATTAAATCATTAAATCCAACATTAACTAATATAAAAGTTTGATTTTTTACTATTTTAATACTTTCTATTTTTGATACTAAAATTCCAGATTGAGCTACTAAAAACCTTCCTGGTTCAATTTCTAATTTTATTTTACATTTTAATGTTTCTGATATATTTTTTATAGATTTTTTCCATATTTTATGATAACTTTTTATATTAATTTTTTTATCATTTGTTTTATATGGAATTGGCAATCCTCCTCCTGCTGAAATAAAAGAAATTTTTTTATTAATTAATAAAGCTGATTTAATCATTGCATAACAAACTTTTTTTAAATGATTATAATCTGCTCCAGAACCAATATGCATATGTAATCCAATTAAATTTAAATTATATTTTTGTATTAAAGAAATAGCTAACTGTGTATTCCATACTCCGTGTTTACTATTTTTTCCTCCAGTATTTGTTTTTTTGTTATGACCATCTCCAAATTTTGGATTAATTCTTAACCAGACTTTATGATTTGGTGAAATTTTTCCAATTTTTTTAATCATATCAATAGATCCAATATTAATTGGAATTTTATGTAGAACAACTTTTTTTAATGTTTGTGTATCTATAATATCTGAAGTATATACAATATCATTACAGTTTCCTTTAAATCCAGCTTTTAATGCTCTTTCTATTTCTCCAAGAGAAACTGCATCTATTTTTGCTCCTAATTTTTTCATGATTTTTAAAATATGAATATTTGAGCAAGATTTTTGAGCAAATCTAATAATATCAAATTTTTTTAATTTTAATATTTGTTTTTTTATTGTTTTATAATCATATATCCATAATGGAGTTTTATAAATTTTAATTGCAGATAATATATTTTTTTTTTTAATTATTAATTTTTTTAGTTTTTTCATATTTTTAAATTTTAAAATAGTAAATTATTTTTTTATAGAACGCATAGTTGGAAAAATTATTACATCTCTTATGTTTTTTTGATTCGTAAAAATCATTATTAATCTATCTATTCCTATTCCTAAACCTCCAGTTGGCGGTAATCCGTGTTCTAAAGCTAATATATAATCTTCATCATAAAATTTATTAAAATTTTCTTTTTTTCTTATTTGTTTTTTAAATCTTTTTTTTTGTTCTTCTGAATCGTTTAATTCTGAAAAACCATTACCAATTTCGTATCCTCCAATAAAAAGTTCAAATCTATCTGCAATTTTTTTTTTTTTATCATTTCTTTTTGATAACGGAGAAACTTCAATAGGATATTCTGTAATAAATGTTGGTTCTATTAATTTTTTTTCTACTGTTTTTTCAAATATTTCTGTAATTATTTTTCCTAATTTCCATTTTTTTTTTATATTTATTTTTAATAAGTTAGCAATTTTTTTAATATTTTTCAGATTTTTTAAATCTTTTTTAGATATATTTTTATTAAATTTTATAATAGATTCTATCATTGTTAATTTTTGAAAGGGTTTTTCAAAATTTAAATTATAATTTTGATATTTAATTTCTCTTTTTTTAAACATTTTTTTTGAAATATATTTTATTAAATTTTCAGTAAATTTAATAATATATTTATAATCAGTATATGCAATATATACTTCCATCATTGTAAATTCTGGATTATGACGAGAGGATATTCCTTCATTTCTAAAATTTCTATTAATTTCAAAAATTTTCTCAAATCCTCCTATTATTAGTCTTTTTAAGTATAGTTCTGGAGCAATTCTTAAATACATTTTTTTATTTAATGAATTATGATATGTAATAAATGGTTTTGCAATAGCACCTCCAGGTATATCATGTAACATTGGAGTTTCTACTTCTAAAAATTTTTTCTTTATCATATATTTTCTAATATAAGAAATTATTTTTGCTCTATTATAAAATATTTTTTTTAACTTTTTATTTGAAATAAAATCAATATATCTTTTTCTATATTTAATTTCTTGATTTACTAAACCATGCCATTTTTCAGGAAGTGGTCTTAAAGCTTTTGTTAATAAAATAAATTTATTGCAATGAATTGTTAATTCATTAGTTTTAGTTTTAAATAAAATACCATAGATTCCTATAATATCACCTAAATCTATATTTTTAAATTCGAAATAATTATTTTTATTAGATTTAAATGAATTTTGAGATGAATATATTTGTATTTTTCCATAATAGTCTTGTAATTTTAGGAAAGTAGCTTTCCCCATGATTCTTTTTTGGATAATTCGTCCTGCTATTTTAATTGATATATTTAATTTTTTTAAAGAGTCTCTATTTTTTAAATTGTATTTTTCTTTAATTTTTTTTGAAGAATATTTTTTTTTAAAATTGTTTGGAAAATTAAAACCATCTTTTTTTAAAAATTTTAATTTTTTTTTTCTATTATGAAATTCGTTATTTTCATTTTCATTATTTTTTTCTATTTTTTTTATTTTTTTTACTATTTTCATTCTTTTAAAATCCTAATTTTAAACTTTTTTTTATAAATTTATCTATTTTTCCATTTAAAAATTTTTGTATATTTTTTGTTTCTAAACCAGTTCTTTCATCTTTTATTCGTGAATCATCTAATATATATGATCTGATTTGATTTCCCCATTTTATTTTTGATTTATTTTTGTTTATTTTTTTTTTTTTTAATATATTTTTTTTATTTTGAAGATTAAATATTTTAGATTGTATTTGTTTTATTGCTTGTTTTTTATTTTTATGTTGTGAACGATTACTTTGACATTTTGATATGATACCGCTAGGAATATGTGTTATTCTAACAGCTGATTCTGTTTTATTAACGTGTTGTCCTCCAGCTCCTGAAGCTTTATAAACATCTATTTTTAAATCAGATTTGTGTATTTTTTTAAAATTTTTACTTTTTATTATAGGATATACAAATATTGAACTAAAAGATGTATGTCTTTTATTTCCTGAATTAAATGGACTTTTTCTTATTAATCTATGTATTCCTGATTCAGTTCGTAACCAACCAAATGAATATTTTCCTTTAATTTTTATTGTCGCATATTTTATTCCATTTAATTCATTATTATTTATATTTATAATTTCTGTTTTAAATTTTTTTTTATAAGACCAGTTTAAATACATTTTTAGTAACATTTTGGACCAA
Organism: Buchnera aphidicola (Periphyllus acericola); assembly: GCF_964019855.1. Classification (GTDB taxonomy): domain Bacteria; phylum Pseudomonadota; class Gammaproteobacteria; order Enterobacterales; family Enterobacteriaceae; genus Buchnera_J; species Buchnera_J aphidicola_BC. Next base: position 138,013 of record NZ_OZ026466.1, on the reverse strand, counting down.
TTTTGTGCTTCTATTCCTCCAGATCCAGATTTTATATCCATATAGCAATTTTTTTTATCTATTTTTTTGATAAATATTTTTTTAAATTCTAAATAATTTATTTTTTTTTTTATTTTTTTTAATGATTTTTTTATATCTTCCAAAATAGAAAAATCAGATAATTTTATTGAAAGTTTTAATAATTTTTTATTTTCTTCAATTTTTTTTTTTATATATTTGAATAAAACAATTATTTTTGTTATTTTTTTTTTTTTAATATTATATTTTTTAATATATTTTATGTTATTCCAATTTTTATTAGAATTTATTCTATCATTTATTTCTAATATTTTTATTTTTTTTTTTTTTAATTCAAAGATTTTTCCTAAGTTTTTTATTTTTTTTAATATATTTTAATATTTTTTTTTGAATTAATTTAATTTTATACATATTTTTTTAAATTTTTGTTTTGATTATTTTAAATTATATAATATAAATTGTCTAACGTATAAATTTTTTTAGATTATTACATATTTTAAATTAAAAAAAAATTTTCAAAAAAAATTTTTTAGATATTATTTAACATTCTATTTTTAATATATTATAATAAAGAATAAAAAAAATTTTATCTTTAAAATATACAATACTTATGATAAAGAAAATTTTATGATACCTATAACAGAAATTCTTCCTTCTTTTTCTTTTTTAAAGAAATTAACTATTATTAAAGTTTCTGGAAAAGATACATATAGATATTTACAAAATCAAATTACAGCAAATATGAATTTATTAAAAAAAAATAAATATATTTTTTGTGGTCATTGTAATGATAAAGGAAAAGTATGGAGCACATTATTTTTTTTTAAAAAAAATAATAATTATTTTTATATATTAAGAAATAGTGTTTATTTAAATCAAGTCAAAGCTATGAAAAAGTATTCTATTTTTTTTGATGTTAAAATAAAAAAATATAAAAAATTTTTTTTATTTGGTATTTCAGGTGTTAATGCTAAAAAAAAATTAAAAAAAATTTTTAAAATTTTACCTAAAAAAAAAAATCCTATTATTTATTTAAAAGAAAATACACTTATTTGGTTAAAAAATTTGTTTGAAAGATTTTTGATAATTATTCCTTATAAGAAGTTATTTTCTTTTAAAAAAAAATTTGAAAAAGCAGGTTTTTTAAAAAATAATAAACAGTGGCTATTAATTGATATTAAAGAAAATATTCCGATTATTGAAAAAAAAACTTCATTATGTTTTTTTCCTCAAGAAATTAATTTACATAAATTTGAAAATGCATTAAGTTTTAAAAAAGGATGTTATATAGGACAAGAAAATATAGCTAAAATTAAATATAAAAAATTAAATAAAAGATCTTTATTTATTTTATATTGTTTTTATAAACAGAATATTTTTTCTCCTGGAGATTTTGTATATGTAAAAATTAAAGATAATTGGATTAAAAAAGGAATTTTATTATCTTCAGTAATAGTTAGTAAAAAAATTATTTATGTTCAAGTAGTATTAAACAATTTATATAAAAAAAAAAATATTTATAAAATAAATAATGTTTTTTTTAAAGTTTTTATATAAAAAATTAAAATGTTATATATTTTTTAATTTATTAAAATTATTAAAATGTTAAATTTATTAATTTTTATATTTTATAATTTAAAAGTTAAAAATATTTAAAATTTTAAGATTTTTTTATATAGATTTATAATAATATTTTTTTATATTTTTAAAATTTACTGAGTATAAAATAACTATATGATTAATACAGAAAAAATTTTTATTATTTCTGCTCCTAGTGGAACAGGAAAATCAAGTTTAATAAAAGCTTTTTTAAAAAAAGAAAAAATAATAAAAGTTAAATTATCTATTTCATTTACAACTAGATTAATTCGACCTAATGAAAAAAATGGAATTGATTATTATTTTATTTCTAAAAAAAAATTTAAATGTATGATAAAAAAAAATAAATTTTTAGAATATGCTAAAGTCTTTAATAATTATTATGGAACATCTTTAAAAAATACAAAAAAAATTTTAGTATCAGGAAAAAATATTTTGTTTGATATAGATTGGAAAGGAGCGCGACAAATTAAAAAAATTTATCCTCATTCTAAAAGTATTTTTTTAATTCCTCCTTCTAAAAAAGAATTACTCAAAAGATTATATAAGAGAAATCAAGATACAAAATTAGTTATATTAAAAAGAATGAAAAATTTTTTAAAAGAAATGAAGCATTATTTAGAATATGATTATTTAATCATAAATGATAATTTTGATTATTCAATTTCTAATTTAAAATCTATAATTCATTCTTATAGTTTATTAACTTCATATCAAGATATAAAAAATAAAAAATTAATTCATAACTTATTAGAATTATAATTTATTATTTTTTTTTCTTAAAGCGCATTTTCTTTCATTTTCAGTTAAAAGTTTTTTTCTTAAACGAATTGATTTTGGAGTTATTTCTATCAATTCGTCATCATTTATAAAACTAATTGCTTGTTCAAGAGTAAAATTTATTGGTTTAATTAAATTGATTGCTTCATCTGTTCCTGAAGCTCTCATATTTGTAAGTTTTTTTCCTGTTAAACAATTTACTGTTAAATCATTTGATTTAGTATGCATTCCTATTATTTGTCCTTGATAAACATTTGCTCCATGTCCAAGAAATAATTTTCCTCTATTTTGTAGATTAAATAATGCAAATGCTACTGCATATCCAGTATTATTGGATATTAAAACACCATTTCTTCGTTGTCCAATTTGTATTTTAGATATTTTTTCATAATGACTAAAAGATGAACAAAATAAACCAGTTCCAGATGTAATATTAATTAATTCTGAACGAAATCCAATTAATGCTCTACTTGATAAAATATATTCAAGTCTAACTCTTCCTTTATTATCTGAAATCATATTTTTAATTTCACCTTTTCGTTCTCCTAAATATTTCATAATTACTCCTTGATGCTTTTCTTCTATATCTAGAATAACATGTTCAAAAGGTTCTTTTTCTATATTATCAATTTTTTTAAATATTACTTTAGGTCGAGAGACTTCTAGTTCATATCCTTCTCTTCTCATGTTTTCTATTAAAATAGATAAATGTAATTCACCTCTTCCAGAAACACAAAAAATACTTGAATCTTTTGTTTCTTTTACTTTTAAAGCAACATTATGAATTTTTTCTTTATTTAATCTCTCTAAAATTTGTCTTGAAGTAATATATTTTCCTTCTCTTCCAGAAAATGGAGAAGAGTTTACTGAAAAAAACATTTTTACTGTAGGTTCATCTATTTTAAGTTTAGGTAAAGGAATAGAATTTTCAATATCACATATTGTATCTGAAATTTTAATATTTTCTATTCCAGTAATAGCAATTATATCTCCTGATATTGCAGAATTTACGTTAATTCTTTTTAATCCAAAATATGTTAATATTTTATTAATTTTACCATAATAATTTTTTCCTTTATTATTTATTATTTTAATTTTTTCATTTATTGCAATTGATCCAGAATTAATTCTTCCAATTCCGATTACTCCTAAATAATTATCATAATCTAATTGTGAAATTTGCATTTTAAATTTTTTTTTTACATTATTTTTTGGTGCTGGAGTATATTTAATAATTGATTCTAATAAAGGAACCATATTATTGACTAAATTTTTATAATCTAATCCGGATTTTCCTAATAAAGCTGATGTATAAATTATTGGAAAATCTAATTGTTGATCAGTTGCATTTAAATTTATAAATAAATCAAATACTTGATCTACTACCCAATCTGGTCTAGAATTAGATCTATCTACTTTGTTAACTACTAAAATTGGATTTATTTTATATTTAAAAGATTTTTCTGTTACAAATCTTGTTTGAGGCATAGGACCATCTAAAGCATCTACTACTAATAAGACAGAATCAACCATAGATAATACACGTTCTACTTCTCCTCCAAAATCAGCATGTCCTGGAGTATCAACAATATTAATTTTATATTTATTCCACATAATAGATGTATTTTTTGAAGTAATTGTAATTCCTCTTTCTTTTTCTAAATCATTACTATCCATTACTCTTTCTTTTTTTTCTTCATGACTTTTAAAAATTCCTGATTGTTGTAATAATTTATCTACTAATGTTGTTTTTCCATGATCAACATGAGCAATAATTGCAATATTTCTAATGTTTTTGTTCATTATAAATTTTCCTTTTTGTTAAATTATTTTTATATTTTAAAATTTATTTAATTTTTAAAAAATATATTTTATAAAATATTTATTTATAATAATACATTTATTAAAGTTTAACAGTATTATATAATTTTTTTTATATAATAAATTATATTATTATTTTTTATAAAACGTTTAAAAAATTATTAATTATTTTTATATAAGGTTTTTTATGAAATTATTAAATTTTAACTCTTTTTCTTTTTTAAAAAGTTTTAGTTGTATAAAAGAAATAGATATTAATTTTGGATTTGAAATAGCTTGTATTGGTTATTCTAACGTTGGAAAATCAACTTTAATAAATGTTTTATCAAATAAAAAAAAATTATCTCGAGTTAGTAAACTTCCTGGAAGTACTCAATTAATTAATTTTTTTAATATTTTTGATAATTTTAGAATAATAGATTTTCCTGGTTATGGTTATTCTAAATTTTCTAAACAATCACAATTAAAATGGGTTGAAGAAATTAAAAAATTTATATCTTATAGAAAGTATTTAATTGGAGTAATAATTTTAGTCGACATTAATTTTTTTTTTAAAAAAAATGATTTAGAAATTATGAATGTACTTAATAAAAAAAAAATAAAAATAATAATTTTGTTAAATAAATGTGATAAAATTAATAATTTTTTAAAGAATGAAAAATATATTTTAGCTAAAAAAAAAATATTATCTTTAAAAATTAAAGCTGATATACAAATTTTTTCTTCTTTTAAAAAAATTGGAATTTTGCAATTAAAAAAAAAAATTAATTCTTTATATATAAAAAAAATATAATTTTTTTATTGCTTTAAAAAAATTATTTTTTTATTAATTGATTAAACCAATAAGATTTTTTAAATGATTTTTTTAATTTAATAAAATCATTTTTTTTAAAATATTGAAATAATTTTTTTATATTTGGTTTTTTTAATTTAAAATTTTTGTTTAATTTTTTTAATTTTATATTCATTTTTATTTTTGATAAAGAATATGAAAGAAAAGCAATTTTTTTATTTTTTTCAAATATTTTTTTTAAATTTTTTGAATTTCTAATATTTAACAATTTTAATTTATTTAAATTTTTATAAATTTCTTTTAATGATTTAAAAATTTTTAAAATTTTTTTTGCTGTTTGTATTCCAATACCTGGAATTCCAGGAATATTATCTGAACGATCTCCTACAATTGCTAAAAAATATTTTATTAGTTTAGGTGGAACTCCATATTTTTTTTTGACTTCTTTAATTCCTAAAATTTTACCATTATGGTGAAGAATATTTATATTTTTATTAACCACTTGAGTTATATCTTTATCATTTGTTAAAATTAATATTTTTTCTATTTTTTTAATTTGTTGAGTTGCTACAGTACATATAATATCATCTGCTTCAAATTTAGGTATTTTTAATACTGGAATACCTATATATTTTATAATTTTTATTACAGATTTTATTTGTTTTTTTAATTCTTGTGGTATTTTTTTTCTATTTTTTTTGTATTTTTTGTATATTTCTTTTCTGAATGTTTTTTTTTTATGATCGAATATTATTATTATTTTATCTGGATTATATTTATTAAAAACTTTTTTTAACATTATTAAAATTCCGTATATTACACCTGTAGGTTTTCCTTTTTTGTTTTTAAAATTTTTAAAAGCAAAATATGATCTATATAAATAATTTGTACCATCTACTATTATTAATAATTTATTTTTTAATTTTGTCATATTTTTTCTATTTTTTATAATTATAATTATAATAAAAAAATTTATTTATTTTGTTTTTTAAAATTTTTTTATTCTAAGTAATACAAATTATATTTTAAAAGAAAATTTTTCTAGAATAATTTAATATGTAGTAAAATAAGAAATTTTTAAATATCTTATTTTACTACTATTTTTTTTAAGGTATTATTTTTTTTTAATATTTATTTCTTTAAAACCATTGTATGGAGCATTTAAAAAACCTAATCTTTCTTCTATTCTAATTAATTGATTATATTTAGCTATTCTATCTGTTCTACTTAAAGAACCTGTTTTTATTTGTCCGGATGCTGTTCCTACAGCTAAATCTGCTATTGTTATATCTTCAGTTTCTCCAGAACGATGAGATATAATTACATTATAATTTGATTTTTTAGCTAATTTTATTGTTTTAATAGTTTCTGTTAATGTTCCAATTTGATTTGGTTTAATAAGTATAGAGTTAGCAATTTTTTTTTTTATTCCTTTTTTTAAAATTTTTAAATTTGTTACAAAAAGATCATCTCCAACAATTTGAATTTTTTTACCTAAAATTTTTGTTTGTTTTCGAAAACCTTTCCAATCTGATTCATCTTGTCCATCTTCTATAGAAAAAATAGGATATTTTTTAGTTAATTTTTCTAAGTATTTTGTAAACTCTAATGAAGTATAAGATTTATTTTCTCCATTTAAAAAATAAGTTTTAGATTTTTTATCATAAAGTTCAGAAGCTGCACAATCGATTGCAAGAGTAATATCTTTTCCAATAATATAACCTGATTTTTTTACAGCTTTTAATATTAAACGTAAAGCTGATTCGTTTGAATTTAAATTTGGAGAATACCCTCCTTCATCACCTACTGCTGTACTCATTTTTTTATTTTTTAATATTTTTGATAAATTAAAAAATATTTCACAACCAATTTGTATTGCATGCTTAAAATTATTTGCTGAGATTGGTTGTATCATAAATTCTTGTAAATCTATATTATTATTAGCATGTTTTCCTCCATTAATAATGTTCATCATAGGTAATGGCATAGAATATTTTTTTGGAGTGTTATTTAATTCTGAAATATGTTGAAATAAAGGAATTTTTTTAGTCATTGCAGCAGCTTTAGAGTTTGCTAAAGAAACCGCTAAAATAGTATTTGCTCCTAAAAATTTTTTATTTTTAGTGCCATCTAAATTAATCATAATTTCATCAATTCTTTCTTGTTCGATAGAATTTTTATTTATTAATTTTTTTGAAATTAATTTATTAATTAAATGTACAGATTTCTTTACTCCTTCACCAAAAAAACGATTTTTATTTTTATCTCTTAACTCTAACGCTTCTTTTGATCCTTTTGAAGCTCCAGAAGGAACTGAAGCAATTCCAACATATCCACTTTTTGTATGAACTTCTGCTTCTACAGTTGGTTTACCTCTGGAATCAATAATTTCTCTACCTATTATTTTTATAATTTTAGACATTTTTTTTCCTAATATAATTGATATTTTTAAAATTTTATAAATATATTTAAGATATATTTTTTGAAGGAATTTAAAATTATTTAATTAAAATTAAAATTAAAAAAAAATAATAATAAAAAATTATAAAAATAATTAAAATTATTTTTTTTATTTATAATAATAGTTGTAAATAAATAATTTAATTATTTTTTTACATTTTAAACATATTTTTAAATTAAATATTATTTTAATTTTTTTTTTATTAAATAATACAAAAATATTTTTTTTAATATTTTTCATGTTATTCGATTGTAACATTTTTCTTATTTTTTATTTTTTTTATATTTTTTTATTTTTATAAAAAACAATTTTTTATTTAAATTTTTTTTCTTTTAAAGAAATTGTTTTATTAAATGTTAACATTTTATTAATTTTAGATTGTTTTTTATCAATAATAAAATATCCTTCTCTTTCAAATTGAAAATTTTTAAATTTATTTTTTAAAAGACATTTTTCTATAAATCCATTTTTAATCGTAATAGATTTAAAATTTATATATTTTAAAAATTTTTTTTTATTTTCTGGATTAGGAATAGTAAAAATAGGTTTAAAAAGTTGAAACTTTGCTGTAATTGATTTTTTTTTTGATATCCAATGTATTACTCCTTTAATTTTTCTATTAGAAGGATTTTTACCTAATGTATTTTTATCATAAGTACAAAATATTTTTATTATATTACCTTGATTATCTTTTTTAATTTTTTTAGCTTTAATTACATATGAATAACGTAATCTTACTTCTTTATTTAAGGCTAATCTACGATATTTAGAATTAAATTTTTCTTTAAAATCAGATTTATCAATATATATAATTTTATTAAAATAAATTTTATGGGTACCCATATTTTTATTTTTTGGATGATTTTGTACAATTATCTTTTTATTATAATTTTTTTTCATATTTATAATAATAACTTTAATTGGATTTATTATTGCCATAAAACGAGGAGCATTAGAATTTAAATCATTTCTAATACAGTGTTCTAAAAGTGATAATTCTATTAAATTATTTTTTTTAGAAATTCCAATTTTTTTACAAAAATTTTTAATAGAAGAAGGAGTATAACCTCTTTTTTTTAAACCTGATAAAGTTGGCATTCGAGGATCATTCCAACCTTGTACAATTTTTTTTTTTACTAGAGTCTTTAATTTTCTTTTGGAAAGAATTGTATATTCTAAATTTAATCGAGAAAATTCATATTGTTTTGGATAATTTTTTGCATTAATTTTTTTTAAAATCCATTTATATAATTCTTTATTATTTAAAAATTCTAAAGAACATAAAGAATGAGTTATACCTTCTATAAAATCTGATATACAATGACTAAAATCATATGTTGGATATATACACCATTTATTTTTAGTTTTATAATGAAAACTATGTTTTACTCTATATAGAACAGGATCTCTCATAGTAATATTTGATGATTTCATATTAATTTTTGCTCGTAGACAAATTTCTCCATCTTTAAATTTTCCATTTTTCATTTCTTTAAATAATTTTAAATTTTCTTTTGTTGAGCGATTTCTATAAGGGCTATTTTTACCTTTTTTAATTAATGTACCTCTATATTCTTTAATTTCTTTTTTAGATAATTGATCTATATAAGCAACTTTTTTTTTAATTAAATAAATTGCGTATTTATTAAGTTTTTTAAAATATTTAGATGAATAAAAACTTTTTTTATTCCATTTATAACCCATCCATTTAATATTTTTTTTAATAGATGTTACATATTTTTTTTTTTCATTTAATGGATTTGTATCATCAAATCTTAAATTACATTTTCCATTATATATTTTTGCAATTTCAAAATTTAAATATATTGATTTCGCATGACCAATATGAAGAAAACCGTTTGGTTCTGGAGGAAATCTTGTATGTATTTTTTTATATTTTTTATTTTTTAAGTCTTTATCTATTATTTTTAATATAAAATTTTTATTTATTTTGTTATTTAACATTTTGAATCCTTTTTTTTTTTTTTTTTTTTAATATATAAATTTTATATTTTTTTAAATTATTTTTTCTTTATAGAATTTTTATTTTGTATATGATATAATTTTAATACTTAAATTTAAATTAAAATTTATTATATTTAAAAAAATTAATAATATTAATGTATATAAAGTAAATTTATTTTTAATATTTTATATTATTAAAATTTTATTATTTTAAATTTTTTATATATTTTAAAAAAAAAATTTTTCAGGCTATGTAGCTCAGTTGGTAAGAGCACAGCACTCATAACGCTGAGGTCATAGGTTCAATTCCTATCATAGCTATTTAAAAAAATTTAATAATATAAAATTAAAATATTTTATATTTTATTCGCGGAAGTGGCGAAATTGGTAGACGCACCAGATTTAGGTTCTGGCGCCTTTTTAGGTTTGCGAGTTCAAATCTCGCCTTCCGTAATAATTTTTATTAATAAAAATTTTTTTTTTTATATTATTTTTTTATTTTTCTTTTTTTTTTGGGGTATAGCCAAGAGGTTAAGGCATCGGTTTTTGATACCGACATCCCTGGTTCGAATCCAGGTACCCCAGATTGATAATTAAATTATTTTTTTTTAAAATGAATTAAATTTTTAATTATTTTTATTTTATAAAAAAATTTATATTAATTTTTTAAGTTATAAATTTTATGTTAAAATATTTTTTTTAAAAAATATTTTAAATAAAATATTTTATACTTTATTATGAATTAATTTTTAAAATTTTTTAATAAATAATTTATTAAAATTTTTATAGATAGTACAATAAAAAAAAAATATTTTTTAAATTTTATTTTAATAAAATGGTATTTATTTTATGAAATTAGAGAAATTAAAAAAAAAAGTAGCATTTGAAGCTTTAAAATTTGTTCCATTTAAACAAATAATTGGAATTGGAACGGGTTCGACAATTTCTTATTTTATAAAATATTTAAGTAAAATTAAAGATAAAATAATAGGAGTTGTATCATCTTCTAAAAAAACCACTAAAATTTTAAAAAAATATGGAATTAAAATTTTTAAATTAAATGAAGTAAATTATTTACCTGTTTATATTGATAGTGCTGATGAAATAAATAAAAATATGGAAATGATTAAAGGAGGAGGAGCTGCTTTAATGCGAGAAAAAATTATTGCATCCGCTTCAAAAAAATTTATTTGTATTATTGATAAAACAAAGAAAGTTAATATATTAGGAAAATTTCCTTTACCTGTAGAAGTTTTACCTATGTCTTATAAATATGTTAAAAATGAGTTAAAAAAAATTGGAGGTAATGTTATAAGAAGAAAAAATATAATAACTGATAATAACAATTATATTTTAGACATTAATGATTTTTTTATATTAAATCCAAAAAATATAGAAAAAAAAATTAATAATATTCCAGGAGTTCTTTCTGTTGGTATTTTTTCTAAAAGAAAACCAGATGTTTTATTAATAGGGAAAAATTCTAGAATAGAAACTATATTTAAAAAATTTTAATTTATATTTTATTATTTTTTGAATAAAAATTACTTATTTAAAATGTTTAAATCTCCATATTTATATTGAATTATAGAGATTGCAGTAATGCATGCTGTTTCGGTTCGTAAAATTCTATTTCCTAAATTCATATGAGAAAAATTATTTTTTATACAAAATTTAATTTCTTTTAATGAGAATCCTATTTCTGAACCTATTAAAATATTTATTTTTTTAAATTTTTTTTTAAAATTTTTTTTATTTTTCATATTAATATTTGGTGTAAAAATAATATTTTTTTCATTATTACAGGAATTAACCCAATCTTTTAAATTTGTAGGATTAAAAATTTTTGTTATTGAATTTCTTTGACATTGTTCGCTTGCTGAAATAGATATTTTTTTCCATCTATTAATTTTTTTTAAAAAATTATAATTTTTATTAAATAAAAATGAATTTTTACATATTAAAGGAGTAATTGAATATACTCCTAATTCTGATGCTTTTTGAATAATCCATGACATTTTTTCATTTCTTGAAATTGATTGTCCTAAATTTATTTTTAAAAAAGATTCATTATTAACTAGTTTTTTTTTAATTATTTTTAAAACAATTTTTTTTTTACTTAATTTTATTATTTTAGATTTAAACAAATAATTTGTATTATTAAAAATATTAATAAATTCTTTACATTTCATTCTTATTACTGAAATAATATAATGATTTTTTTTGTTTGAAATAGAAATTTCTTGATTTGTTTTAAGTTTTTGATTTAAATAAATTCTTGGAAGTTTTTTAATTGTTTGTTTAATCATATAATTTTTTTAATATTTTAAAAATATTTTATTAAAATTTTTTATACTAAAATTGTATATATAAATTTTATTTTATATACATCCGGTAGGATTTGAACCCACGACCTCTCGGTTCGTAGCCGAGCGCTCTATCCAACTGAGCTACGGATGTAAATTTTTTACTACTAGTAAAATAAAAAAAATATAATATTTTTAATGAGAGAGGGATTCGAACCCTCGATGCATTTTAATGCATACTCCCTTAGCAGGGGAGCGCCTTAAACCACTCGGCCATCTCACTGTAAATATGATATTTTTTAACAATCATTTTTTTTTATTTTATTTTATGTATATTATACTTTTTTGTTTTTAAAAGTCAATTTGAGATTTTTATTTTAAAATATTTTTTTAAATTTTAAGAAAAATTTAAAAAAAAAATATTTTTTAAAATTTTTATATTTAATAAAATTTTATTTATTATTTTTTTCAGATTGTATTTTTTGATATATTTCTTCTCTATGGACAGAAATTTCTTTTGGAGCATTTACTCCGATTCTTACTTGATTTCCTTTTATTCCTAACACAGTTACTGTAATTTCATCCCCTATAACTAGTGTTTCCCCGATTCTTCTTGTTAAAATTAGCATTTTTTTTCCTTAAAAAAGATTGTTTTTTTTTTTTAATTCCGTATAATTTTAATTTAAAAGTTATAAAATTATTTTTTTTTAAAAAAAATAATTAATTTTATTTTTTTTTATATTTTTTTCTTTTTTTTTTATCTTGTCAAAAATATTTTATATTAAATTTATAATTTATTTTATTATAGAAAATATTATTTTTTTTATTTTTTTTATTATTTTTTTTTTTGATTTATAGTATTTTATAATTCCTTCAGATATATATTTATTCCCTCCTCCTTTACCATTGATTTTTTTAAATATTAATAAAAGTATTTTATTTGCTTGAAAAAAAGATATTAAATTTTTACTGATTTTTATCTTTAAATTTATTATTTTTGAAATATTAATTAAAATAATAATGACTGAATTATTTTTTTTTTGTATTTCATCTATTATTTTTAAAATAGTAAAATTACTTTCGTCATATAGTGTTGAAAATATTATTTTTTTATTGTTAATTTCATATTTTTTTTTTAGAATTTTTTTTGATTTTAATAAGATGTATTTTTTTAATATTTTTTTATTTTCTTTTTTTATTTTTTTGTTATTTTGAACAATTTTTTTTATTTTTAAAATTAAATTTAAATTTTTATTTTTTACTATTTTTTTTATTTTTTCTAAATTATTTTCTTGTTTTTTTATAAAAGAAATAGCTTTTTTATATGTTATTGCTTCTATTCTTCTTATTCCAGAAGAAATGCTTTTTTCAGAAATTATTTTAAATATAAAAATTTTTCCTGTTTTTTTTACATGTGTTCCTGTACATAGTTCACAAGAAAAAGGTTTAATAGAAACTACTCTTACATTTTTTTTATAAATTTTATGAGATAGAAAATTTATTTTTTTTTTTTTTGCTTTTTTAAAATTTGTGAAAAAAATTTTTACAATTTTATTTTTATGAATAAATTTATTTACTAAATTTTCTACTTCATCTAATTCATTGACTTTTAAATTTTTATGATAAGAAAAATCAAATCTTATTTTTTTATCATTAACTAATGAACCTTTTTGAATAACATTTTTTCCTAATACTTTTTTTAATGCAGAATTTAATAAATGTGTAGCTGTATGATTTTTTTCTATTAATTTTCTTTTTTTGAAATTTATTTTTGAAACAACTTTATCTTTTATTTTTATTTTTCCAGATATTAATTTTCCAGTATGAATAATAAAATTTCCATATTTTTTAGTACTTGAAACTTTAAAAATTCCATTTTTTGATTGAATAAATCCGGAATCTCCAATTTGTCCACCTGATTCTGGATAAAAAGGAGTTTTATCAAGTATAATTTTTCCTTTTTCAAAGTTATTAATTTTAGTAGTTAATTTATAATTTTTATAAATAGATTTTATATAGCTTTTATATTGATAAAAATTATATCCTTTAAATTTTGTTTTTTTTTTTATTGAAATAAATATTTTTTTATTATTTTTATTAAATTTTTGTTCTTTAGAAATTTTTTTTCTTTTATTTATTTCATCTTTAAAAGTTTCAATATCAATTTTAATATTTTTTTCTTTACAAAAATCTTTTGTTAAATCTATTGGAAATCCAATTGTATCATATAAATAAAATACAAAGTTTCCGTCTAATTTATTATTCTTTATTTGTTTTATTTCATTTTTTAATAATTTTAATCCATTTTTTAAAGTTTTAGAAAATTTTAATTCTTCTATTTTTAATGTTTTTATAATTTTTTTTTCATTATTTTTTAATAATTTTCCAGAACTTCCCATATATTTTATTAAAACAGGAACTAATTTATAAAAAAAACATTCTTTTATACCAATAGAATATCCATGTCTAATCGCTCTTCTAATAATTTTTCTTAAAACATATCCTCGATATTCGTTTGAAGGAAATATATTACTTGCAATTAAAAATGAACTAGATCTAATATGATCAGCAATAACTTGGATAGATTTTTTATTATTTTGTTTTACATTATTTAGTTTTTTAATATTTTTTATAATATTTTTAAATATATCAATATCATAATTTGATTTAACTTTTTGTAATACAGAAGAAATTCTTTCTAATCCCATACCTGTATCTACTGAAGGAATTTTAAGTTTTAAGTATTTTCCATTTATTAATTTATTATATTGAATAAAAACTATATTCCATAGTTCGATATATTTTTTTTGTAATATTTTATTTTTTTTTAAATAATTTGTTTTAATATTTTTTTTATAATCATAAAAAATTTCAGTACACGGGCCACATGGACCATATTTTCCCATTTTCCAAAAATTTTCTGATTTATTTTTTTTATTTGGTGTTTTTATAATCTTATTTTCTGATAGACCTATAATTTTTCTCCAAATATTATATGATTCTATATCTTCTTCATATATTGTTACTAATAATTTATTTTCATCTATATTAAACCATTTTTTTGATGTTAATAATTCCCATGCATATATAATAGATTTTTTTTTAAAGTAGTCTCCAAAACTAAAATTTCCTAACATTTCAAAAAATGTATGATGTCTAGAAGTTTTTCCTACGTTTTTTAAATCATTTTTTTTTCCTCCAGCTCGAATACAATTTTGAATACTAGAAATTTTTTTGTTTTCTGGTATTTCATATCCTAAAAAAAAATTTTTAAATTGATTCATTCCTGCATTAGTAAATAAGATTGATGGATCATTTTCTATTACTAATGAACTACTTGGATAAATTGTATGGTTTTTGTTTTTAAAAAATTCTAAAAACTTTTTACGTATAGATTCTGTTGTATAGGTCATATAAATCCAGATATTATTTTGTATAATGTATAATTATTAATTATATTATATATTTTATTTATTTATTTAAAACATATTTAATATTTTTATTAAAAAATTAATTTTATATAAATAAATTTATCATAATATATTTAAAAAATTTTTTATAATTTTTATTAAAATATTATTTTTTTATTTTATTATAAATTTAATTTTAAAAAAAAAAAAAGGATTTATTATATGAAAAATACTATTATTTTAAATAAAATTATTACTACTAATAATTTTAATAAAATTAGATTAGATAAAGTTTTATCAATATTATTTTCGAAATATTCAAGAACTGTTTTTAAAAAAAGTATTTTGAATAATAATGTTTATATTAATAATGTTCTTATTAATTCACCAAGATTTAAAGTTAAAAAAGGAGATTTTTTAAAAATTAAATTGATTTTTGAAACTATGGATTTTTTTGTTCCTGAAAAAATGTATTTAGATATAATTTATGAAGATAAATATTTATTAGTAATTAACAAACCGTCTTCTTTAGTTGTACATCCAGGATTTAAAAATAATAATTATACTTTATTAAATGGTTTATTGTATTATAATAAAATTTTCTTTAAATTACCACGCGCAGGAATTATTCATCGTTTAGATAAAGATACAACTGGATTAATTATTATAGCAAAAAAAATGTCTTCATATTTTTTATTAATCAAAATGATGAAAAAAAGAAAAATTATAAGAAAATATAAAGCTGTTGTATTAGGAAAAATCAAAAATGGAGGATTTATTAATGCTCCTATTATAAGAAATAAAAAAAAACGTACATGTATGGTAGTGAATCAGTTGGGAAAGAATTCTATTACTCATTATAAAATTCTAAAAAATTTTAATTATTCTACATTATTGAAATTACGTTTAGAAACTGGAAGAACACATCAGATTAGAGTTCATATGTTTTATATTCGTCATCCTATAGTTGGAGATTTAAAGTATAAAATTAATTATAATTATTTTTGTGGATTAGAACAAAGTAAATCTTTTAAATTTATTAAAATTTTTCCAAGACAAGCATTACATGCTTATAAATTAATTTTTTCTCATCCTATAAAAAAAAAAAAAATTTTTTTAAAAATAAATCTTCCGAAGGATATGGAAAATTTACTTTCTATTCTTTGAATTTATTATAATGTATTATTTTTTTTTAAAATAATTATTTTTATAGATTATTTTTTTTTATTAAGTCTTTTTATTGCTATTTTTAACGCTAATTTATATCCATCTATTCCTAACCCACATATTACTCCATTTGAAATATCTGATAACCAAGAATGTGATCTAAAATTTTCACGAGAATAAATATTTGATATATGTATTTCAATAAAAGGTATTTGTACAGCTAACAATGAATCTCTTAATGCAATACTTGTATGAGTAAAAGCAGCTGGATTAATAATTATGTAATTTATTTTATTTTTTGAAGAATGTATTTTTTCGATTAAAACATGTTCTGCATTTGATTGTAAATGAGTTAAAATAATAGATTTTTTTAAACTATAATTTATTAATTTTTTTAATAAAATAGATAGTGAAATATTTCCATAAATTTCTTTTTCTCTAGTTCCTAAAAGATTAATATTAGGTCCATTTAAAAGTAGTATTTTTTTTTTCATAAAATTTTTTATTTTTTTAAATAATTTTTATTATACAATATAAAACAATATATTCAAAATAAAAGAGTAAATTATAATTAATTTTGTTTTTATTTAAAATTTATTTGAATAAAAATAAAATTTTAATTTAAAATATTAATTTTTTTTTTATATAAAAATTAATATTTTAAATTTTATTTTAAAAGAGAGTTTATTTATGTTTAATAAAGTAAAGAAAAAGATTTTATTAAAAAATAATATTAAAACAGATGAAGTTTTTTCAATATTATCTGATGTTTCTACTAAAAATATAGATTATTCTGATATTTATTTTCAGCATAAATTTTATGAATCTTGGAAATTAGAAGACAAAATTATTAAAAATGGATTTTATGGAGTTAATAAAGGTATTGGTTTAAGAGCAATTCAGAATGAAATGACTGGATTTTCTTACACAGATCAAATTACTAGTTCTGGTATGAAAAAAATTTGTTCCTCAGTATGTAATATTTTTTCTTCAAACATTTTATGTGGTAATAAAAAATTTTTAAAAATAAATAATAAATCTTATTATAAATTTAAAAGCCCTTTAAGATCTTTATCAAATGAAAAAAAAATAGATATTTTAAATCAAGTAGATTATTTTTCAAGAAATTATGATAATAGAGTTTCAAAAGTAAGTGCATATTTATATGGATCTTATGAATATATTTTAATAGCATCTACAGATGGAGTTTTTGCAGTTGATATTAGACCTTTAGTTTCTCTTAATATAAATGTTCTTTCAGAAGAGAAAGGAGGAAAGCGAGAAATTGGAAGAAAAAGTGGAGGAATTCGAGGAACATATAAACATTTTTTTAAAAAAAATAAAAATGGAATTTCTTATATTCAACATTTGTCACAAGAAGCATCAAGAATTTCTATTTTAAATTTATATTCTAAAGAAGCACCATCTGGTTCTTTTCCTGTAGTTTTAGGTTCTGGTCTTCCAGGAGTTTTATTACATGAAGCTGTAGGACATGGGTTAGAAGGTGATTTTAATAGAAAAAATTTATCTGTTTATAGTAATAAAATGAATAAAAAAGTAGCTTCTCATTTATGTACTGTAGTAGATAATGGAACAAAAAATAAATATAGAGGATCGGTTTCTATTGATGATGAAGGAACTCCTGGAAAATATAATACTTTAATAAAAAAAGGAATTTTAAAAAAGTATTTACAAGATAAATTTAATGCACGTTTAACAGGAAATATTTCTACTGGTAACGGAAGAAGAGAATCGTATGCATTTCTTCCAATGCCTCGTATGACTAATACTTATATGTTATCTGGAAAATCTTCTGTAAAAGAAATTATAGAAAGTGTTGATTATGGAATTTATGCAGTTGATTTTACAGGTGGTCAAGTAGATATAACTTCTGGAGAATTTGTTTTTTCTACTTCTGAAGCTTATTTAATAAAAAAAGGAAAAATCTGTTTTTCTATAAAAAATGTTACTTTAATTGGTTCTGGAATAGAAATTATGAATAAAATTTCTATGGTTGCAAATGATTTACTTATAGATAATGGAACAAGTACATGTATTAAAGATGGTCAGGAAGTACCAGTTTGTGTTGGACAACCTACTATAAAAATAAATAATTTAACTGTTGGAGGTACTAAATAATGACTTAAAATTTTTTTTTAATATAGTTATAAAATTGAATTTTATACAAGCAGTCACAATTTATTTTATGACTGCATGTTTTTATAAAAAATATTTTATATAAATTTAATTTTTTTAACAAATTATATTTTTTCTTTAATTCTAGCTGATTTTCCAAATCTTTTTCTCAAGTAATATAATTTTGATTGTCTGACATTTCCTTTTCTTTTTACAAATATTTTTTCTATATTTTTTGAATGAGTTTGAAAAACTCTTTCTATTCCTTCATTGTTAGATATTTTTCTTACACAAAAAGATGAATTTAAAAATCTATTTTTTATAGCTATCACAATTCCTTCAAAAGATTGTAAACGTTTTTTTGAACCTTCTATAACCCAAACTTGTACTTCTACTGTATCACCTGAATTAAATTTTGGTATATTTTTTTTAATTTGTTCATTTTCTATTTTTTTTATAATATTATTCATATTTTTTTTATTTCTTTTATTTTTTTTTGTTTAAAATTATTTTTTTTTTGTTTTTTTTTTAAAATTTATTATTTTTTTAATAATTTTTTTATTTAACAATTTTGGTTTTTTTATTAGTGTTTGTTTAATAGATTTTTTTAGTCTCCATAATTTTATTTTTTTATGATTTCCAGAAAGTAATATTTTTGGAACGTTCATTTTTTCTATTACTTCTGGTCTAGTATAATGAGGATAGTCTAGTAATCCATTTGTAAAAGAATCTTGGTGATTGGAAATATTTTTTTTGATTACTCCTGGAATAAATCTTGATATGCTATCAATAAAGACCATTGCAGCTAATTCTCCACCTGTTAATATATAATTTCCAATAGATATTTCTTTATGAACATATTTATCAATGAATCTTTGATCAATTCCTTGGTATCTACCACAAATTAATAAAATAAATTTATTTTTTGACAATTTTTTTAATATTTTATAAGATAATTTTTTTCCTTGTGGAGATAAATAAATTACTATATATTCATTTTTTTTTTTTGCATGGGTAATTGCTTTTTTTAATGGTAAAAAACTCATAATCATTCCAGGACCTCCTCCATAAGGTCTATCATCTATATTTTTATTTTTTTTAGAACTAAAGTTTCTAATATTTAAAATATTTATATATATATTTTTTTTTTTATTGCTCTTGATAGAATGCCGTATTTAAAAACTGAATTAAACATTTTTGGAAATATTGTTAGTATTTTAAATTTTATCAAAAAATTAATCCTTTTATGTTAATAATGATATATTTTTTTTTAAGAGATATTTTTTTAATTATTTTTTTTTCAACAAATGGAATTAATTTTTCTATTTTTTTGTCTTTTTTTGAAGAAATGAAAATAATTTTTAAAATATCATTTGTTGGTGTTCTAATTATATCTGTAACTTTTCCTAAAAAAATTTTTTCTACATTAAATACTTTTAAATTAATAATTTCATACCAATAATATTCATTTTTTTTTTTTTTTAATTGTTTAGAATAAATAAATATTTCTTTATTTTTTAAAAGTAATGCTTGAGTTCTAGTATTTATATTTTTTATTTTTACTAAAAAAAAATTTTTATATTTTTTCCATAATTTTATTTTTAAAGTTTTTATTTTTTTTTTATAAAAATATAATAATGGTTTATATTTAAAAATTTTTTTTATTTTTTCTGTAAATGAAAATAATTTTATCCAACCTAGTATTCCATAAGGAGAAAATATTTTACCTACTATTATTTTTTTTGAATTTTTTAAGTTCATTTTATTTTATTTATTTTTTTTATTAATTGTTTTACTCTTTCAGAAATTTGTGCACCGACTTTGACCCAATATTTTACTTTTTCTAAATTTATATTTAATGATGTTTCTTTATTTTTTAATAATGGATTAAAAAATCCTATTTTTTCAATAAATTTACCGTTCCTTGCTGATCTGCTATCAGTTGCTATAATTCTATAAAAAGGTTTTTTATTTGATCCATGTCTAGAAAGTCTTATCTTAACCATGTTAAATATCCTATTTTTATTTGTTAAATTATTATTTTTTATGAAATAATGTTTTTAATATTTTTAAAAATATTTATTACACCAATATTTTTTACTTTTTTCATCATTGTTTTCATTAATTCAAATTGTTTTAAAATTTTATTAATATCTTGAATACTAGTTCCAGAACCTAAAGATATTCTTTTTTTTCTTGAATATTTTATAATTTTTGGATTTTTTCTTTCATTAATAGTCATAGATTTTATTATTGCTTGTATTTTTATAAACATATTATCGTTTATTTGCAATAAAATATTTTGTTTTAAGTTATTATTAATTGATAATTTATTTAATATGTTTTGTATACCTCCTACTTTTTTCATTTGAATTATTTGTTTTAAGAAATCGTTTAAATCAAATTCATTTTTTTCTTTTATTTTTGTTTTTAATTCTTCTAGATATTTTTTATCAATTTTTTTTTTAATTGATTTTATTAAAGAGATTGTATCTTGCATTCCAAGAATCTTAGAAGCTATTTTTTTTGATTTAAATTCTTTTATATTATGAAATTTTTCTCCATTTCCAAGGAATGCAATAGGAATTTTTGTTAAATATTTAATTGATAATACAACTCCACATCTAGTGTTTGAATCTATTTTTGTTAAGAAAATTGATGTTATTTTTAATAGTTTATTAAATTTATTAATTATATTAATAGAATCTTGTCCTATCATAGAATCTATAACAAATATTGTTTCTAATGGTTGTATAATTTTATGTACATTTTTGATTTCATTCATTAATTTTTTATTAATATGCATTCTTCCAGCAGTATCAATTAATAAGACGTCATATTTTTTTTTTTTTGCATATTCAATTGACTGAATAGAAATATCAATAGGTTTTTGTTTATTATTAGAATTAAAAAAATCTATCTTTACTTGTTTAGAAATGATTTTTAATTGTTCAATTGCTGAAGATCGATAAATATCTGTAGATACTAATAAAACTTTTTTATTATATTTTTCTTGAAATAATTTTGAAAGTTTTCCAATACTTGTTGTTTTACCAGATCCTTGTAATCCTATTATTAAAAAAATTGATAGATTTTTTTTTTTAAATTTTATTTTATAATTATTATTTCCAATTATAGATATTATTTCTTTTTCAACTATTTTAATAAATTCTTGTCCTGGAGTTAAAGAATTATTAATTTTTTTTCCAATACATTTTTTTTTAATTTTTTTTATAAATTTTTTAATGATTAATAATGGAACATCAGCTTCTAATAATGCAATTCTTACTTTTCTTAATGTTTTTTCTATATTTTTTTTTGTAATTCTTCCTTTATTAGATATATTTTTTATAATAATAGAAAAACATTTAGTTAAATTTTTAAACATTTTTTATACTCAGGATTATTTTTAGAGATAATAATTTTAAATTTTTAATTGTACATTTTTTAAAGTAATTAAAATTTATTTCAAATATTTATTTTTTTAATACTATGTAAAATAAAGTTCTATTTTTGTTATAATTAGATATATTTTTTTTTATTATATATAATTTATATAATTTACTACAATTTTCACTTCCAATTGCTACAGAAAATTTATTTTTTTTATTTAAAATTTTTTTAATAGCTTCTGAAGAACTATTTGTATATTTTATTTTTAAGTTTTTTAAATTATTTATAAAAATTTTGCATTGTTTAATTGGTTGTGAGTGACTATATATTAATTTTATATTTTTTAGTGATTGTTTTTTTTTTGAAAGAATACAATGATCAATAGAAATTTTTATTTTATCAAAAATTTTTAATTTATTTTTTTTAAATATTTCTTTTGTTTCATCAATTGTTCCAGTTATTGTATTTTTAACAGGTAAAATAGCATATATATTTTTTTTATTTATTTTTTTTAATATAGATTTAAAATCTTTACATGGAATTTCTTTTAAATTTTTCAATTTTTTTTTTGCATATTTTATAGCAGCAAAATATGAATAAGATCCTTTTGGACCTAAAAATGCTATTTTAATTTTTTTTTTTTAAACTCTTTTTTTTGAATTTTAATAGAATGATGAATTATAATTTTAAATATTTTTTTTAAATATTTTTTTTTTAATTTATATTTCTTTCCTTGTGAAATTATTTTTTTAAAAATATTTTTTTCTCTTTTTTTATCTTTTATTGGATGTTTTATTTTTATTTTTTCTTTAGCAATTTTTTTACAAATTAAATTTCTTTCATATAACAGAGTTATAATATCTTTATTTATATTGTTTATTTTTTTTCTTAAAATTAATATTTTATTTTTATTTTTCATTATTTTACTCCTTGTTATTCAAAAAATTATTATATTTTTTTATAAATTAATATAATTTTATATTATATTTATTATATATCATATATTTTTTTTTTTTTAAAAAATTTCAATTTTAAGTAATTTTTTTATAAAAATATAAAATATAAAAAAAAATATTTTTTAAGAAATGTTACTTTAATGTTAATATTTTATTTTAATTATAAATAATTTTTTATTATATGTTTTTTATATAAAAAAAGTTAAAATAGAATTATTTTATAGGTATAGTAATGAACATAAAGAGCTTTTCAATTTCTTCAAAAAATATTATAAAAAATTGGTACTATATTAATGCAAATGGAAAAATTTTAGGTCGTTTATCTAGTATAATTTCACATTATTTACGAGGGAAGCATAAAGAAATATATACTCCTTATATGGATGTGGGAGATTATATTATTGTTTTAAATGCATCTAAAATTTGTGTTACAGGAAAAAAAAATAAAAAGAAATTATATCATAGATATACCGGACATGTTGGTGGTTTAAAAACAGTTAAATTTTCTGATATGATTAAAAATAATCCAGAACAAGTAATAAAAAAATCTGTTTATGGAATGCTTCCAAAAGGTCCTTTAGGAAGAATAATGTTTAAAAAATTAAAAGTATATCGCGATGAAGTTCATAATCATCATGCTCAAAAACCAATCTTACTTAAAATTTAAAATTAGGATGTAAACAGATAAAATGAGTACAGTTCAAAACTATGGAACAGGAAGAAGAAAATCTTCTTCTGCTCGAGTTTTCTTAAAAATTGGAAATGGGAAAATAATTATAAATAAACTTACTTTAGAAAAATATTTTAGTCGAAAAACTGCTTGTATGGTTATTACGCAACCATTAAAAGTAGTAAATATGAGTAATAAATTTGATTTTTATATTACTGTTAAAGGAGGTGGAATTTCAGGACAAGCTGGAGCAATAAGACAAGGAATTACTCGAGCTTTAATAAAATATGATAGTTATTTATTAAAAGAATTAAGAAAATTTGGTTTTGTTACAAGAGATTCTCGTCAAGTAGAAAGAAAAAAAGTTGGTTTTAGAAAATCTAGACGTAGACCTCAATTTTCTAAAAGATAATTTTTTTTTTATAAATTATATATACAAGTTAAATAATCAAAATTTAATATATTTTAGTTAATTTTTAACTTGTATAAATAAAAATTTATTGTATATGAATATATTTCATTTAAAAATTATATTGAATTACTTAAATCTTTACAAAGATTCTTAATTCCTTTTTTTTTAATAGATGAAATAATGTAATATTTTTTTATATTTTTTTTTTTTATAATTTTATTTATTTTAAACTTAATATTTTCTTTTTTTAATAAATCTGATTTATTAAAAACAATCCATCTTTTTTTTTTATATAATTTATAATTATGTTGTTTTATTTCATTATTTATTATATTTATGTTTTTAATAATATCTTGATATCTTTCAATAGATAAATCTATTATATGTAATAATATTTTACATTTTTCTAAATGTTTTAAAAATTTTAAACCTAATCCAATTCCTTTTGATGCTCCTTTTATTATTCCTGGTATATCTGCGATTATTATTTTTTTTTTTTTTTTAGTAAAAAGTACTCCAAGATTTGGGATTAAAGTAGTAAAAAAATAATTTCCAATTTTTGGTTTTGCAGAAGAAACACTTCTTATAAAAGTAGATTTTCCAACATTAGGAAGTCCAAGAATACCAATATCTGCTAATAAAGAAAGTTCTAATTTAATTGTTTTTTCTTCTCCTAATTTTCCTAATGATCTTTTTCTTGGAGTTCTATTAGTAGGTGATTTAAATCGATTATTTCCAATACCATGCCAACCTCCTTGTATCGCTAAAAATAATTCTTTATCATATTTAAATTCTTTTATAATTTCATTGTTATAACAATTTATAATTTTTGTTCCAATTGGAACAAGTAATATTTTATCAGTTCCTTTTTTTCCTGATTTTTTTCTATTTTGTCCTGGTTTTCCATTTTCAGCTTTTATTATTTTTTTAAATGTATAATCAACTAAAGTATTTAAATTTTTATCAGCTTGAAATAATATACTTCCTCCATTTCCTCCATCTCCTCCATCAGGACCTCCTTTAGGAGCATTTTTTTCGCGTCTAAAACTGATTACTCCATCTCCTCCATTACCAGATTTTATTTTTATTATTGCTTCATCAACAAATTTCATAGAAAATTCTCTAAAAAATATTATTTTTTATTTTGAATTTTTTTAAAAAAAATTTGAATTGTTATTTTTTATTAATTAGGAATAATATTCACAATTTTTTTTTTTTTAAAACCTTTTCTTTTAAATTCTACAATACCATTTATAATAGAATATATAGTATGATCTCTACCACATTTAGTATTATTTCCTGGATGAAATTTTGTACCACGTTGTCTGATTATAATTGATCCAGATTTAACTTGTTCTCCACCAAAACATTTAACTCCTAATCTTTTTGAATGTGAATCTCTTCCATTTCTACTGGATCCTCCAGCTTTTTTATGTGCCATTTAAATTCTCTTTTTTATTTTTATTGATTGAATTTTAATACTCGTATAAAATTGTCTATGACCTTGTTTTTTTTTATAATGTTTTCTACGATGAAATTTTATTATATAAATTTTTTTTTCTCTTCCATGGCTAAAAATTTTTGCTTTTATAACTGCATCTTTTAAAATAGGATTACCTATAAATGTTTTTTGTTTTTTTTTAATTAATAAAATTTTTTTAAATTTTATTATATTACCAACATTTTCATTAATTTTTTCTATTCGAAGGGTTTG
Organism: Buchnera aphidicola (Periphyllus acericola); assembly: GCF_964019855.1. Taxonomy (GTDB): domain Bacteria; phylum Pseudomonadota; class Gammaproteobacteria; order Enterobacterales; family Enterobacteriaceae; genus Buchnera_J; species Buchnera_J aphidicola_BC. The sequence continues at coordinate 112,412 of NZ_OZ026466.1, read as the reverse complement.
TCCTATTTTTACTTTGTATTGCTTACCTCCATTAATAAAAACAGCGTACATAAATTCTCCGGTTTAAAAATGTTTTAATATTTAAAAATATTTTTTTTTTAAAGTTATTTTTTAAAATTAATTTAATTATATTATAAATTTTTTTTAATAATTTTTTTATTATATTTTTTCCATTCATTTAATGAATATGTTTTAATTGAAATTGCATGTATTTTTTTTTTAATAATATATTTTAATAATGGGGCGTATATATATTTCTGTCTATTTACTTCATTCATATTTAAAAAAATATTACTTACAGCAAATATTTTATAATAATTATTTTTTTTTTTAATTTTTACATAAAATAGATTTAATTTTTTTATTAAAATTTTTTTTATTTTTTTTTTCATTTTTTTTATTTTTTTTTTTTATTTTTTTAATTTTTCATGTTTTTAAATAATAATCTATATATAAAAATATAATTATGTATTAATATAATTTTTATTTAAGATAAAATAAATTAATTATATTAATATATCATGTATTATAATAAATTTATTATTTTATTTATAAATTGATTTATAATAATATATTATTAAACTTTAAATAAATATGTTTAATATATTTTTAAATACATTTTGATAAAAAAATAATATATTTTAGAATAATTATATAAATATATTGTATTTAAAAAAATATTTTTTTATTTATTGAAAATTAAGGTTAATTGTGAATAATAAAATTCTCATGACTATTGAAGGTGAAAAAAAACTTAGAAACGAATTAGATAAATTAAAAAAAAAAAAAAGACCAAAAATTATTAAATCTATTTCGGAAGCAAGAGCTTATGGAGATTTAAAAGAAAATGCAGAATATCATGCAGCAAAAGAAGAACAAAGTTTTTGTGAAAGGAGAATTCAAGAAATTGAGTTTAAATTATCTAATGCACATGTTATAGATGTTAAAAAAATGTTTATTCATAAAAAAATTTTTTTTGGAGCAACAGTAAAAATTTTGAATATTAAATCAAATAAAATTTATGAATATAAAATTGTTGGAGATGATGAAGCAGATTTTAAAAAAAAATTAATATCTATAAATTCTCCAATGGCTAAAGGGTTAATGAAGAAAAAAAAAAATGAGTTAGCTGTAATTAAAACGCCAATTGGTTTTGTTTCATATAAAATATTAAAAATATTATATATATAATTTAAAATTTTAAAAAGAAACATATTTAAATAATTGTTTAAAAAAAAATAATTTTATTTTAATATTTTAACAAACATATGAAAAAAAAATCTAGTTCTAAATTATGGTTAAAGAATCATTTTAAAGATTTTTATGTAAAAAAATCGCATAAAAAAAAAATTCGTTCAAGAGCTTTTTTTAAAATTAAACAAATAAATAGAAAATTTAATATTATTAAAATTGGTTATACAGTTGTTGATCTTGGTTCATCACCAGGAAGTTGGTCTCAATATGTGATAAAAAAAATAGGATCAAATGGAACTTTAATTGCTTGTGATATAAAATATATGGAACCAATTCAAAAAGTTAAATTTATACATGGAGATATTAAAAAAAAAGAAACATATTTATTACTATTAAAATTATTAAATAAAAAAAAAGTAGATTTATTAATGTCTGATTTGTCTCCAAAAACTACAGGACATTCATTAATTGATGTTTGTGAATCAATAAATTTAAGTAAAATTGCTTTAAATTTATCTAAAAAAATTTTATCTAAAAACGGTTTTTTTATTACTAAACTATTTCAAGGAGAAGGATATGACATATATATTAGATCTATTAAAAAAATTTTTTTCGTAGTAAAAATTTATAAACCAAGTGCCTCTAGGTTAAAATCTCGTGAAATTTTTGTTATAGCAAAAAATATAAAAATGATTAATAAGTGATATTTTTAATATCATTAAATTTTAAATGAGGATTTAAATCTTGAGAAAAATGGTAAAAAAAATAATTTTTTGGTCAATTTTTGCAATGATATTTATGTCTATATTGCAAAATTTTCATTCAAACAATTTTAATCGTTATAAAATGGATTATTCGTATTTTTTGTCTGAAGTGAATAAAAAAAAAATACGTTCAGTAATAATTGATGGACAAGAAATTTATGTCATGAGGAAAGATAATAGTCAATATTGCACTTATCTTCCAATGCATGATTCAATGTTATTAAATAATCTTTTAACAAAAAATGTTAAAATTGAAGGAAAATATCCTGCAGAAGTAGGTTTTTTATGGTCTGTATTTATTTCTTGGTTTCCAATAATAATGTTAGCATTAACTTGGATTCTTTCATTGAGACAAATTCAAATGGGAGGAGGAAAGGGAGCAATGTCTTTTGGAAAAAGTAAAGCAAGAATTTATAAAAAAGATGAAATTAAAACTACTTTTTCAGATGTTGCAGGATGTGATGAAGCTAAAGAAGATTTACAAGAAATAGTACATTATTTAAAGAATCCAAAAAAATTTCAAAAGTTAGGAGGAAATGTTCCAAAAGGTTTATTAATGATTGGTTCTCCTGGTACAGGAAAAACTTTATTAGCTAAAGCAATAGCTGGAGAAGCTAATGTTCCTTTTTTTATTATTTCTGGATCAGATTTTGTTGAAATGTTTGTAGGAGTTGGTGCGTCTCGAGTTAGAGATCTTTTTGAAAATGCGAGAAAATTATCTCCATGTATAATTTTTATTGATGAAATAGATGCAGTAGGTAGGAAAAGAGGAACAGGTTTAGGAGGAGGTCATGACGAAAGAGAACAAACTTTAAATCAAATATTAGTTGAAATGGATGGATTTGATAAAAATAAAGGTGTGATTTTAATTGCAGCTACAAATCGTCCAGATGTTTTAGATTCAGCTTTATTACGTCCTGGTAGATTTGATCGTCAAATATTTATTCCTTTACCAGATATTAAAGGAAGAGAACAAATTTTAAAAGTTCACACAAAAAAAATTATTATATCTGAAAATTTTGATCCAATGATTATTGCTCGAGGTACTCCTGGTTTTTCTGGAGCAGATTTATTTAATTTAGTTAATGAATCCGCTCTTTTTGCTGTTCGAAAAAATCATTCTTCTGTAACCATGGATGATTTTGAACAAGCAAAAGATAAAATAATGATGGGTGCTGCAAGAAAATCAATGATTATTTCTGATAAACAAAAAGAATGTACTGCATATCATGAAGCTGGTCATGCTATTGTTGGAAAATTTGTTCCTGAACATGATCCTGTTCATAAAGTTACTATTATTCCTAGAGGAAATTCTTTAGGTTTAACTTTTTTTCTTCCAGAAATAGATCATTTAAGTATAAATAAAAAAAAAATAGAGAGTCAAATTTCTGCTTTATATGGAGGAAGAATTGCTGAAGAAATAATTTATGGAAAAGATTATATTTCAACAGGTGCTTCTAATGATATAAAAGTTGCTACAAATTTAGCAAAAAATATGGTTATGAAATGGGGATTTTCTAAAAAATTAGGTCCTTTATTATATTCTGAAGAAGAAGATGGAATTAATTTAGGACAATCAACATCAAAAATTTATAATTTTTCTAATTATACAAAAGAAATTATTGATCAAGAAATAAAAAAAATTATTGATTTTAACTACAATAGAGCAAAAAAAATTCTAGAAAATAATTTAGATATTTTACATTCTATGAAAGATGCATTAATGAAATATGAAACAATAAATTATCATCAAATTAATTCTTTAATAAATAGAAAATTTGAACGTTTAAAAAAATAAAATTTTTGAAATTATTTCTTTGAAATAAATATATTTTATTTTTAAAATTTAAAACTTTTTATATTTATTAAAATTTAAAATTTTTATAGAAAAAAAATTTTATTTATATATTTTAAAATAATAATTATTTTATAAAATTCTATTTTTTTTTTTTTTTTTTTTTTTGAATTTTTAAATAAATTTATTATTTTTCATAATATAAATATTATTATATAATAAAATATAGGAATGACGTAGTGAGAGTATTTTTTTTAGTAATATATTTATTTGTTTCATTAATGTTAATTTTTTTAATTTTATTACAAAAAAGTCAAGGTTCAACAAATATTGGAATGATTAGTATTAATAAAAATTTATTCAATATTTCAACAAAAAATGAATTTTTAAATAAATTAACTATTTTTTGTGCATGTTTTTTTTTAATATTAAGTATTTTACAATGTAATATAAATAATTGTATTTTAGAAACGATTTAAAATATTTTTTTTAATTTTCTTAAATCTTTTATTTTTTTAATAGCCGAGATGGTGAAAATGGTATACACGCTACTTTGAGGTAGTAGTGCCTGATATATTTTAAGGTTTACGGGTTCGAATCCCGTTCTCGGTATTGTTTTTTAAAATACTTTAAAATTTTATTTTTTTTATATGTATAAATTATTTTATATATAAAAATTTTTTATTTTAAAATATAAATAATACAATATTTGTTTAAATCAAAAACCCCGTTTAGTCGGGGTTTTTTATTAAATTAATTAAATGAATTTTTTTTAGTTTATTTTTTTAAAATTAATTTTTTACATAAGAAAATATAAAATTTTTAAGGAATTTTAAGATGAGAAATAATATTTTAACAGTAATAGAATCTGTTTCAAATGAAAAATCAATTTCAAAAAAAATTATTTTTAAAGCTCTTGAAAAAGCATTATGTAGTGCTACAAAAAAAAAAATTAAAAAAGATGTTAATGTTCGAGTCGTTATTAATAAAAAAAATGGTAGTTTTAAAACATATCGAAGATGGTTAGTTGTAAAAAATGTTTTACAACCAACAAAAGAAATTACTTTAGAAGCTGCTCAATATGACAATATAAATATACAATTGAATGATTATATAGAAGAAAAAATAAAATCTGTTATGTTTGATCGAATTACAACGCAAACTGCTAAACAAGTTATTATTCAAAAAGTTAGAGAAGCAGAAAAAAAAATTATTATTAAAAATTTTAAAAAAAGAAAAGGAGAAATTGTTATAGGAGTAGTAAAAAAAATTAATAGAGATTTTATAATTTTAGATTTAGATGATAGAGCTGAAGGAATTTTATTAAAAGATGAAATGCTTCCGAGAGAAAATTTTAGGTTAGGAGATCGTGTTAAAAGTATATTATTTTGTATACGATCTGAAAAAAATAATTCTCAATTACTTTTAAGTCGAACTAGGTCTGAAATGTTAATAGAATTATTTAAAATTGAAGTTCCAGAAATTAATGAAGGAATGATTGAAATTAAAGAAGTAGCAAGAGATCCTGGTTCTCGATCAAAAATTGCTGTTAAAACTAATGATAAAAAAATTGATCCAGTTGGAGCATGTGTTGGTATAAGAGGTTCTAGAGTACAAGCTGTTTCTAATGAATTATTTGGAGAAAGAATTGATATTGTTTTATGGAATAAAAATCTTTCTCAATTAGTAATTAATTCTATGGCGCCTGCTGAAGTTTTATCAATTATAATAAATAAAAAAAAAAAATTTATAGATATTACAGTAGATTTAAAAAATCTTGCACAAGCAATTGGAAGAAATGGTCAAAATGTTAAACTTGCATCAATTTTAAGTAAATGGGAGCTTAACGTAATGACTGTAGAAGAATTAAAAAAAAAAAAAAATAAAGAAAAAAAAGATGTTTATAAATTATTTAATAAGTACTTTAAGATTAATAAAAAAATATTTAAAATTTTTTATAAAAATAATATTACTTCTATTAAAGAATTATTTTTTATTTCAGATAAAAAATTTTTAAAAATATTAAATTATAAAGAAAACTTACTTAAAAAAATAAAAAAAAATATTGGAAAATATCGTTCTAAATTTTTATTAAAAAATAAAAAATCTAAAAATAAAATTTTTTTAAATAAAAGTCTATTAAACTTAAAAGGAATGAATGATATTCTTGCATTAGAATTATTTAAAAAAAAAATTTTTACTTTAGAAGAATTGTCTAATCAAAGTCTTGATGATTTAATAGATATTAAATTTTTTGAAAAAAAATTAATTGGAAAATTAATAATGTCTGCAAGAAATATATGTTGGTTTAAAAAAAAATAATTTTAATAAATTTATCTATTTATTTTTTTTATTATTATTCATTTTTTTTTTATTTTTTATTTTTTTTTTTTTTTTTTTTTTTTTTTTTTTGAATTAAAAAAAAATACATGTAAAATAAATATATTATAAAACAAAAATATATTTCAAATTATACAAAAAATTTTATAAATTTTTTTGTATAATTAATTTATTTTTAAAAAATATCCTTTTCATCTTTAAAATAAAAAATAAGAGAAAAAATGAGAAAAAATGATTTGAACAAAGAAAAAAAAAAGTTTATTCATTTAAAAAAAAAAAAAGAACAATCTTTTTTAAAAAAAAATTTAAAACAAAAAAAAAATAATAATTTATATCGTTCAAATGAATTAAATAAAACAAATAAAGATAATAAAAGAAATATAAAATTTAAAAAGAAAAACGATATAACAAATAAAAAAAATTTTTTATCTATTTTAAAAATAAAAAATTCAAAAAAATTTAAAAAGAATGTTAAAAATATTTCTAAAAAAAATATGTTAAATGTAAAAAAAAAAATTAATTTTTTTAAGTTAAAAAAAAATAAAAAAAATTTATATAATTTAAATAATAAAAATAAAAATTTTCTAAAACAAGGTTTTAATAAACCTAAAAAAAATATTAAAAAAATTATACAAATTATAGAAGATATAACTGTATTTGAATTATCTAATAAAATGGGAATTAAAAATTCACAAGTTATAAAAAAAATGTCTGAATCTGGAATGAATTTATCAAAAAATCAAATTTTAGATTTAGATTCTGCACAGTTAATTTCTGAAGAAATGGGATTTAAAGTTAAAGTAATTTATAAAAATGAATTAGAAAAAAAAATATTGATTGATAGAGACTTAATAAAAAATAATATAAAACATGTTAGACCTCCAATAGTAACTATTATGGGTCATGTTGATCACGGAAAAACATCTTTATTAGATTGTATTAAAAAAACTTCTCTTGTTTTTAAAGAAGATGGAGGTATAACTCAAAGTTTAGGAGCATATCATGTTATTTTAAAAGATAAAAAAATTACTTTTCTTGATACTCCTGGACATTCTGCATTTACAAAAATGCGAGAAAACGGTGCTCAGATAACAGATATTATAGTTTTAATAATAGCTGCAGATGATGGGGTAATGCCTCAAACTATAGAAGCAATTAAACATGCACAATCTGTAAAAGTTCCAATTATTATAGCAATAAATAAAATTGATAAAAATAATATAAATATTAATAAAATTAAAAACGAATTAATGAAATATAATATATTATCTGAAGAATTAGGCGGAGAACATATTTTTGTAAATATTTCTGTTAAATTAAAAAAAGGAATAAATAATTTATTAAAAAATATTTTATTACAATCAGAAATTTTAGACTTATCTGTTCCTTATAAAGGTATGGCTACTGGTGTAGTTTTAGAATCTTTTTTAGATAAAGGGAAAGGTCCTGTTTCAACTGTTATAGTCAAAGAAGGTGAATTAAAAAAGGGTGATGTTGTTTTATGCGGATTAGAATATGGAAAAATACGATCTATTATTGATGAAAATAAAAACAATTTAAAAAAAATTACTCCATCAATTCCAGTTGAAATTTTAGGTTTATCTGGTTTACCTTTATCAGGAGATATTTTAACTGTTGTTCGTAATGAAAAACAAGCAAAAGAAGTTTCTTTATATAGAAAAAATAAACAACAAAGAAAAATTTTTTCTAAAAAAAAAAAAATTAGTTTAGAAAATTTATTTCAAGAAATTAATAAGAAGAATGTCTCAGAATTAAATATTATTTTAAAATCAAATTCTAAGGGATCTTTAGAAGCAATTGAATCATCTATTAATAAATTATCACATAATGAAGTTAATTTAAATATTTTAAGTTTAGGTGTTGGAAGTATTAACGAAACAGATGCTTCTTTAGCTCATTCTTCTAATGCAATTATTATTGGATTTAATGTTCGAGCAGATATTTCAGCAAAAAAAATTATTGAAAAAGAAAATATAGATTTGAGATATTATTCTGTTATATATACATTAATTGATGAGATTAAATCTTCAATTTATGGAATGTTATCTCCAAAGTATAAACAAAAAATTATTGGTTTAGTTTCTGTGAGAAGTATTTTTAAATCTGTTAAATTTGGATTTATTGCAGGATGTATGGTTACTGAAGGATATATTAAAAGAAATAGTCCAATTAAAATTTTAAGGAATGATATTGTTGTGTATGAAGGAGAATTGGAATCTATTAGACGATTTAAAGAAGATGTAAAAAAGGTAAGAAATGGTATAGAATGTGGAGTTGGAATAAAGAACTATAACGATATTCGTGTTAATGATATAATTGAAGTTTATAAAGTTATTGAAATAAAAAGAAAATAAAAAATTTATTTTATTAAAAAATAAAAATATATTGGATAAAATATTGTGTATAAAAATATTTATAGATTAGTTAGAATATCTAAAGAAATTCAAAAAGAAGTATCTTATATTTTACAAAAATCAATTCATAATCCAAATTTTAATAAATTTTCTACTGTTTTAGATGTAAAAGTTTCTCCAGATTATTCTTTTGCAAAAATTTATATTTATTTTAATAAAAAAACAAGTTTTAATAATGTTTTATCTTTAAATATTTTAAATAAATCTTCGTCTTATATTAGATTTTTACTAAGTAAAAAATTAACTTTAAGAACTGTTCCAAAATTAATTTTTGTTCATGACTTTTCTTTAACAGAAGGAGAAAAAATTTCTAATTTATTAAAAAATTTATAATAATATTTTTTCTTATTGAGGTATATGAATATTTTTACTAAAGCAAGAAAGATTAATGGAATTTTTTTATTAGATAAACCTACTGGAATTTCTTCAAATCAGGCATTACAAATAACTAAAAAAATTTTTTCAGCAATGAAAGCAGGTCATACAGGATCTTTAGATCCTTTAGCAACAGGAATTTTACCAATTTGTTTTGGTGAAGCAACAAAATTTTCTAAATATTTATTAAAATCTGATAAAAAATATAGAGTAATTGCAAAATTAGGAGAAGAAACTTCTACTGGTGATTCAAACGGTAAAATATTAAATTTTTTTAATATAGAGTTTAATTCTATAGAATATAATAAATCTTTAGAAAAATTAAAAGGAGAAATTATTCAAATTCCTCCTATGTATTCTGCAATAAAATATAAAGGAATACCATTATATAAATATGCAAGAAAAGGTATTAAAGTTCCAATAAGAAGTAGATTAGTTAAAGTTTATAAATTAATTAGTTTATATAGATATAAAAATATTATTGAATTAGAAATTTTATGTTCTTCTGGTACTTATATTCGTTCAATTATTGAAAATTTAGGAAAACTTTTAAAATGTGGAGCTCATGTAGTCTTTTTAAGACGAACTAAAGTTTTTTCATATTCTAGTAATTTATCTATTACTATAGATCAACTAAATTATTTTAAGAATAAATATAAAAAAAATAATTTTGTATTATTTAAAAAAAAAATAGAAAAATTTTTAATTCCAATTGTTTCTATATTTTCATCTTTTCCAAAAATTTGTTTATCTACAAATAATTTATTTTTTATTAAAAATGGGCGTGCAATAAAATTGATCACTAAATTAAAATCTTGTTTAATATGTATTTTAACTAAAGATAAAAAATTTGTTGGTATAGGAAAATTAAATAAAAAAAAATATTTATTTCCTCATAAATTAATAAATTATAATACATAAAAAATAATTTTATGTTGTAAAAAATTTTAAAAAAATTATTTAAAAAACTTTATTTATAAGGGATAAAATGATTATAAATATTTCAAATAAAAAAGATATCATTTCTAAATATGGGAAAAATAATCAAGATAGCGGAAATTCTGAAGTTCAAATTGCTCTTTTAACTAGTAAAATTAATTATTTACAAGAACATTTTTTTAAAAATAAAAAAGATTATGCAAGTAGAAGAGGATTATTAAAAATGGTATCAAAACGTAGAAAATTATTAGACTATTTAAAAAAAAAATCTATTTTAAAATACAATTTTATTATTAAAAATTTAAAAATTCGTAGGTAATACAAATAATAAATAAAATTTATAAGATATATTTAAAAAAATATATTAAAAAGTATTTGAAGGGGCTTTAGCCCTTTTTTAATTAAAAAATTTGTATTTTTGAAAATTTTATTTTTAAAGTTTAAAATTTTTTCAATAGATGTTTTTATTTATTATTTTTTCTTTAAGGATATTTATTTTGCTTAATCCGATTGTATTTAAATTTAAATATGGTTGTCACACAGTTATTTTAGAAACTGGATTGATTGCAAGACAAGCAACATCTTCAATAATGGTAAGTATAGATGATACTTCAGTTCTTGTTACAGTAGTTGGTCAAAAGAATTTACAAACAGAAAAAAATTTTTTACCTTTAACTGTGAATTATCAAGAAAGAACTTATGCTGCAGGAAGAATACCTGGGGGATTTTTTAGAAGAGAAGGTCGTCCTAGTGAAAATGAAATTTTAATAGGAAGATTGATAGATCGACCGATTCGTCCTTTATTTCCAAAAGATTTTTTTAATGAAGTTCAAGTGATTGCTACAGTGGTTTCATTAAATCCAAAAATTAATCCTGATATTGTATCAATGATTGGAGTTTCTGCAGCATTATATATTTCAGGAATACCAGTAAAAGATATGATTGGTGCAGCTCGTGTTGGTTATATTAATAATAAATATGTTTTAAATCCTAGTACAGATGATATGAAGTTAAGTCAATTAGATTTAATTGTTTCTGGAACAGATAAACATATTCTCATGATAGAATCTGAATCAAATCAATTACATGAAAATATTATATTTAATGCAATTTTATATGGTTTTAAAAAACAAAAAAAATTAATTAAAAATATGAAAAATTTGTTATTTTCAATTAAAAAAAAAATATGGAATACAAATTTTTTATATATAAATGAAAAATTTTATAAAGATGTTTATAAGATTTCAAAAGATTTTATTAAAAAAATTTATTTAATTTCTAATAAAAAAAAACGTATAAAAAAATTACAATTATATAAAGATTCTATTATTAATGATTTATTATTAAAAGATTCAAATTTAAATTTGTTAGAAATAAATAAAATTTTTTCAGAAATTGAAAAAAAAATTGTAAGAAATAATATTTTAAAGAACAATTTTAGAATTGATGGTAGAAATCAAGATGAAATTCGAAAAATAGATATTAAAACTGGAATTTTGTATAGAACACATGGTTCAGCATTATTTACAAGAGGAGAAACTCAATCTTTAGTTTCTGTTACTTTAGGAACTTCTAGAGATGCTCAAAATTTAGATGAATTATTAGGTGATAAAACAGATAGTTTTTTATTTCATTATAATTTTCCTCCATATTCTGTTGGAGAAATAGGTATGATTAATTCTCCTAAAAGAAGAGAAGTTGGACATGGAAGATTAGCAAAAAAAAGTATTTTAGCTGTTATGCCTTCTATTAATATTTTTCCTTATACAATTCGTATTGTTTCAGAAATTACAGAATCTAATGGTTCTTCTTCTATGGCTTCAGTTTGTGGAGCATCATTAGCTTTAATGGATGCAGGTGTTCCAATAAAAGAACCAATTGCTGGAATTGCTATGGGATTAATAAAAAATAAAGAAAAATATGTAATTTTAACAGATATTTTAGGAGATGAAGATCATTTTGGAGATATGGATTTTAAAGTATCTGGAAGTAGAATAGGAATTACTGCATTACAAATGGATATGAAAATTGAAGGTATTACTCATGAAATTATTAAATTATCTTTAAAAAAAGCAAAGATTGCAATTAATAAAATTTTAATAAAAATGTCTAAGACTATCAATACTCCTAATAAAGAAATATCAAAATTTGCTCCTAGAGTTCATGTTATTAAAATAAATCCTGAAAAGATAAAAGATGTGATAGGAAAAGGAGGTTCTGTTATTCGTATGTTAACTGAAGAAACAGGAACTACTATTGAAATAGAAGATAATGGTACTGTAAAAATTTCGGCTATAATGGAAGAAAAAGCTTTAAATGCTATTCATAGAATTCAAGAAATTACAGCTGATATTGAAATTGGAAAAATATATATTGGAAAAGTTACAAGAATTGTTGATTTTGGTGCTTTTGTTTCAATAGGAATAGGAAAAGAAGGTTTAGTACATATTTCACAAATTTCTAATAAGCATATTGAAAAAGTTTCGGATTATCTTGAATTAAATCAATCTGTTACAGTTAAAGTATTAGATATGGATCGACAAAAAAGATTGAGACTAAGCATGAAAGATATTAAAAAATAAAATTTTTTATAATTATTAAGATTTTTAAAATTTATTAAAAAATAGAATTTAAAAATTCTATTTTTTATGTGCGTTTGAATTTTATATTATGCAAATTTTATGTTAATCTTAAATAAATTTATAATTTATTATTAAATAAAAAAATATTTTATAAAATTTTAAATATTTAAAAATAATATTTTATATTAAATTTAAAATTTTTTTTAAAATACTTTTTATAAAATAAAAATAAATTTTTAAAAAAATTTAAAAAAAATAAATTTTTTTTATTTTTATTTTTTTTATTTTTTTTAAAACATATATTTTAATATATTTTAAAAAATAAATTAAATATAAATTTTTACATAATATCTTTTAAGCCAGTTGAAAATTTTCAATGAATATAATAAAAATATTTGTCATTAATTATGTAGACTGGCCTCTTTTTCAATTAAATGAGGTGCATGTTTTACATGATTTTGATAAAAAATAATTTTTCTATTTTTGGATTAAATAATTCTCTTTTAAAAGTTTTAGACGAAATAGGTTATAAAGAACCTTCTCCTATTCAAAAAAAATGTATACCATATTTATTAAATAAAAATGATGTTTTGGGTATGGCTCAAACTGGAAGTGGAAAAACTGCTGCATTTTCTTTACCTTTATTACATAATATTAAAATTTCTTTAAGATTTCCTCAAATTTTAGTTCTAACTCCTACTAGAGAATTAGCTATTCAAGTTTCTGAGGCGTTTTCTTTATTTTCAAAGTATCTTCCTCAAATTCATGTTTTACCTTTATATGGTGGACAAAGATATGAATTACAATTAAATGCTTTAAAAAGAGGTCCTCAAATTGTAGTTGGTACTCCTGGAAGATTATTAGATCATTTAAAAAGAAAAACATTAAATTTATTTAAATTAAATACTTTAGTTTTAGATGAAGCTGATGAAATGTTGCGTATGGGATTTATTGAAGATGTTGAAAATATTTTATCTCAAATTCCAAAATCACGTCAAACAGCTTTATTTTCTGCTACTATGCCAGATGCTATTAGAAGAATTTCCAGAAGATTTATGAAAAATCCAAAAGAAATTCGAATACATTCAAGTGTAACAAACCGTCCTAATATTATTCAAAAGTATTGGTTAGTAAATAAACAAAAAACTGATGGATTAATTAGGTTTTTAGAAACAGAAAACTTTTCAGCAACAATAATTTTTGTTCGAACAAAAAATTCTACTGTAGAAATTTCTGAAGTATTAGAAAAAAATGGTTATAATTGTTCTGCTTTAAATGGAGATATGAATCAATCATTACGTGAAAAAACATTAGATCGATTAAAAAAAGGAAAATTAGATATATTAATTGCAACAGATGTTGCTGCGAGAGGATTAGATGTTGACCGCATTAGTTTAGTTATAAATTATGATGTTCCAATGGATGTTGAATCATATGTTCATAGAATTGGAAGAACTGGTCGTGCTGGAAGGGAAGGAAAAGCATTAATGTTTGTAGAGTACAGAGAAATTAGGTTATTAAAAAATATTGAAAGAATTATGAGACAACAAATTAAACAAGTTTTACTTCCTAGTTCAGAATTATTAAGTACTAGTCGTTTAAAAAATTTTTCAAAAAAAATTAAAAAAGAATTAAAAAGTAATGATTTAAAAAAATATAAATTATTATTACCAAAAATAAATTTAAAAAATCCTGTTAGTATTGAAAGTTTAGCTGCAGCTTTGCTGAAAATGGCTCAGGGAAAAAGAGTTTTAATAATAAAAAAAGATAAAATAGTTAAAAGTTTTATTAACAATTTGAAAAACAAAAATTTTGTAAAAAAAAATGAATATTCAAATAGAAATTATAGAAAAAATAATCAGATGGATGTTTATAGATTAGAATTAGGGAGAATAGATAAAATAGAAATTCGACATATTGTTGGTGCTATTGCAAATGAAGGAAATTTAAATAATAAAGATATTGGAAATATTAGAATTTTTCCTTCTTATTCTACAATTGAATTACATAAAAAATTTAATAAAAAAAAAATATTAGAAATTTTTAAAAAAACAAAAATTTTTAATAAATTTATTAATTTAAAATTATTTATAAATACAAGATTTTTAAATCGTTCAAAGTTTGTTAATAAAAATAAAAAAATTAATTTGTTTAAAAAAAAAACTTTTAGAGTATCAAAATCTAGAAATTTTAATTTAAAAAATTCAAATTTAAAAAAAACTCGTTTATCATCAAGTAATTTAAAATTTAAAAAAAAATAATTTGATTTCATAAATAAATATTTTTTAAAATTAAAGAGCGCACTTTTAACGTTATAAATTTAGTGCACTCTTTAATATTATTTTTTATATATTATTGCTTCTATTTCAATTTTAACGTTTCTTGGAAGTTTTGATACTTGTACACACGATCTTGCTGGAAAAAAATCTATTTTTTTTTTAAAAAAATTTTCATATGCTAAATTAATTTTTTCAAATTTATCTATATTAGTTGTAAAAATTGTTGTTTTTATAATATTTTTAATAGTAAATTTTGATTTTTTTATTATTTCTTCTATATTTTTTAAACTTAATAATGTTTGACAATATATTTTTTTTGGTATTGTTTTTGAAATAGGATCAATTGGAATTTGACCAGAAACCATTAATAAATTTTTTATTTTGATTGCTTGCGAATAGGGACCAATAGGTTTTGGTGCTTTTTTAGTAAATATTTTCATAAATATATTTTTTAGTTGTTTTTATTTTTTTTTAATAAAAATAAATTAATTTTGTAGTATTTTTTATATTTTTTTATAAATATAATTTAAAATTTTTTTATAAAAATTTTTTATTTTTATAAAATAATTTTTAATAACAATTTTTATAAAAATTTAAATAAAAATATTTTTTTTAAATAAAAAAAATTTTAAATTTTATAAATTATTATTTTTTATTAAACAGTTTATAATTAAAGATTTCATTATATGTACACGATTTGAAGATTGTTGAAATATAATTTTTTTATTTAAATTAAAAATATCGTCAGTAATTTCAACTCCATTTTTTAAATTAAATTTTTTTATTATTTCTTTTCCAAATATTGTTTTTTTATTATGTAATGCAGGTAAACAATGAAAAACTTTAACAAACGGATTTTTTGAAAGTTTTAAAATTTTTTTATTTACTTGATATTTTTTTAAAGAAATAATTTTTTCTTCTTGATTTTCTATTTTTTCACCCATAGAAATCCAAACATCTGTGTAAACTATATCTGCATTTTTAATTCCAATTTCTATATCTTCTGTTAATTTTATATTTTTTTTAATGTTAGAGTATTTGTTAAAAAATTTTTTCTTTGGAAAATATTTTTTAGGTGAAATTAAAGATAATTTAAAATTTAATAAATTTGAAGCTTCTAAAAGTGAATTAGAAATATTATTTGTAGAATCTCCAATATATGTGATTTTTATTTGATTAATATTTTTTTGAGGAAAAATTTCTTTAATAGTTAACAAATCAGATAAAATTTGAGTTGGATGGTGTTCATTTGTTAATCCATTCCATATTGGAATTTTTGAGTATTTTGCTAATTTTTTTATTATTTTTTGTTTATATCCTCTATATAATATTCCATCATACATTTTTCCTAATGTTTCTGCTGTATCTTCAATAGATTCTTTATATCCTAAATGGGTATCTTTCGGACCTAAATAAGTAGTTTTAGCTCCTTGATCAAAAGCAGCAATTTCGAACGAACATCGTGTTCTAGTAGATTTTTTTTCAAAGATCAAAGCTAAATTTTTATTTTTTAAAAACTTTTTTTCTTTTTGAATTATTTTTTTAAATTTTATTTTTTCTGAAAAATTTAATAAAAATAAGATATTTTCTGAATTAAAATCAGATAATTTTAAAAAATTTCTTAAATAGAAAGGATTCATATATACTTCCTGTAAAATTAAAATTTTGAATAATATTTATTTTTTTATATTATAAATATTTTATTGAATAAAAAAAAATAAAAATTTTTTTTATTTAAAAATTTTTTATTAAATATATTTTTTATATTTTTTTAAAAAAAATAAAAAAAAATAATAATCTTTTAATAAGATTGTAACATTTTAATACAAAAAAAAATTTTATTTTAAATAAAATAATTTAATATTTTATATAAAAATTAAATTATTTATAAACAATTATATTTATTTATATTATTCGTTTTAAAAATTATTTATTATTTATAACTTAAATAGGAAAATTTTAAATATGAAGGTTTTACCATGTATTTTTCCACAAAAAATATATAAAAATAATTGTAAAATATTCGGAATTTATACAGATCATAATTTAAATCATTTATCTGCGATAATTAAAAAAAAATATATTTATAATATAGAAAAAATTTTAAAAAAAAATAATTTAAATAATAATTTTGGAAAAATAATATTAATTTATAACAATTTTAAAACTTCGTATGAACGTTTTTTATTTATTAATTGCGGAAAAAAAATAAATTTTTCTCAAGATTTATTTATAAAAATTATAAAAAAAATATTTTTTTATCTAAAAAATTGTAATTTTAAAAATATTTATATAAATTTTTCTGATTTTAATAGTAATTTAAATAATATATATTGGAACGGAAGAAATTTTATTGATATAATGGAAAATGTAAATTATTCTTTTAATAAATTTAAAAGTAATAAAAATAAAAATATATTAAACATAAAAAAAATTATTATTCAAATAAAAAAACCAAAATATTTAAAAAAATTAAAGAAATCTATTTATCATGGTTTATCTATTGCGAAAGGAATAAAACTTACAAAAGATATTAGTAATACACCTCCAAATATTTGTAATCCAAAATATTTAAGTTTAGCTGCTTTAAAACTAAAAAAAATTTATAAAAGTATTACTACAAAAATTTTTAATGAACACGATTTAAAAAAATTAGGTATGAATGCTTTTCTTTCAGTATCTCAAGGATCTATAAATAAAGCATATATGTCTATTATAAATTATAATGGAAATTTTAATACAATTAATAAAAAACCATTTATTTTAATTGGTAAAGGCGTTACTTTTGATTCTGGAGGTATATCTATAAAACATTCATCTTATATGGATGAAATGAAATATGATATGTGTGGAGCTGCTTCTATCATTGGAGTTATAGATTCAATTGCAAGATTAAAACTTCCAATTAATGTAATAGGAATTATTGGTTCTTGTGAAAATATGCCTGGAGGAAAAGCATATAGACCTGGAGATGTTATTAAAACAATGTCAGGAAATACAGTTGAGGTATTAAATACTGATGCAGAAGGAAGACTTATTTTATGTGATATGTTAACTTATTCTCAACGATTTAATCCATATGTAATAATTGATGTAGCTACTTTAACTGGATCGTGTGTATCAATTTTAGGAAACGCTGCAAGTGGTATTTTTTCTAATAATAAATCTCTTTTAAAAGAATTAAATTATGCTTCGAAAAAAATTAATGAAAAGGTTTGGAACTTACCAAATTTTAAAATATATAAAAAATATTTACAGTCAAATATTGCTGATTTTTCTAATGTAGGAGGAAAATATTCTGGAGCTAGTATTGCTTCTTATTTTTTATCTTTTTTTGTTAAGAAATATAAATGGGCACATTTAGATATTGCTGGAACTGCATGGAAAACAGGAAAAAATAAAGGAGCAACTGGTGTATCAGTTAAATTATTATGTCAATATTTTTTAAATTATTTAAAAAATCATTAAATGAAAATTTTTTTAATTTAAAATTAAAATTTAAAATTAAACTTATGTAAAATATTCTATAAAATAAATATAAAAAAATAACAATGAAAAAAAAATATGATCCTAAGTTAATTGAAGAAAAAATATATCGTTTTTGGGAAAAAAATAAATATTTTGAAACTTTTATTAAAAAAAGTTCAAAAAAATCTTTTTGCATTATTATGCCTCCTCCTAATGTTACTGGAATTTTGCATCTTGGTCATGCTTTTCAACAAACTATAATTGATATTTTAATACGATTTAATCGCATGAATGGAAAAAATACTTTATTCCAGGTAGGAACTGATCATGCTGGAATTTCTACACAACTTTTAATAGAAAAAAAAATTTTAAAAAAAACAGGAAAATATAGAAAAGATTATTCAAAAAAATATTTTATAAAAAAAACATTAAAATGGGTTTCAAAGTGTAAAAATAAAATATTTTATCAAATGAAGCGTTTAGGAAATTCAATAGATTGGAAACGTGAAAAATTCACTTTAGATCCAGATATTTCTGACGGAGTTCGAAAAGCATTTATAATTTTATATAATCAAGGATTAATTTATAAAAAAAAAAAGATAGTTAATTGGGATGTGAACTTACAAACTGTAATTTCAGATTTAGAAGTTAAAAATAAAGAAAAAAAAAGTTTTATGTGGTATATTAAATATTTTTTTTTAGATAAGAATAAATTTTTAAATAAAAAAAAATATATTTTAATTGCAACTACTAGACCAGAAACAATATTTGGAGATGTCGCTATTGCTATAAATCCTGATGATAAGAGATATATTAAATGTGTAGGTTGGAATGTGATAGTTCCTATTATAAATAGAATTATACCAATTATTTTTGATAAGGATATTGATATAAAAAAAGGAACAGGATGTGTAAAAATTACTCCAGCTCATGATTTTGTTGATTTTGAAATAGGACAAAGAAATTATTTACATATGATCAAAATATTTTCTAAAAATGGAAATATTAAAAAAAAATTATCTATTTATAATTATAAAGGTGAAAAAGATAATTTCTATAATAAAAATGTACCAAAGAATTTTCATAATTTAAATCGTTTTAAAGCAAGAAAAAAAATTTTAAAATTTTTAAAAAATCATAATTTATTAAAAAAAAAAAAAGTTTCAAATTCTATAATTCCTTTTGGTGAAAGAAGCAAGACTATTATTGAACCTATGTTAACCAATCAATGGTTTTTAAAAACTTCATATTTATCAAAAGAAGCAATTTTAGCAGTAAAAAATAAAAAAATTATATTTTTTCCAAAAAAATATAAAAATATGTATTTTTCTTGGATGAAAAATATAGAAGATTGGTGTATTTCTAGACAATTATGGTGGGGACATAGAATACCTGTATGGTATGATAAAGAAAATAAAATTTATGTTGGTAAAAATATTAAACAAATACAAAAAAGATATAATTTAAAAAAAACATTTCTTTTAAAAAAAGATACAAATGTTTTAGATACTTGGTTTTCGTCTAGTTTATGGACATTTTTATCTTTAGGATGGCCTAAAAAATCAAATGAATTAAAAATTTTTCATCCAACAAATGTTATAATTAGTGGTTTTGATATAATATTTTTTTGGATTTCTCGTATGATTATGTTAACTATTAATATTTTTAAAGATAAAAACATTAATTTTCGAATTCCTTTTAAAAAAATTTATCTTACTGGTTTAATTCGAGACGAATTAGGAAAAAAAATGTCAAAATCAAAAGGAAATGTTATTAATCCAATTGATTTAATTGATGGAGTTAATTTTAAAAAATTTTTAAAAAATAATACAAAGAAATTAGATAAAAATTGTAAAAAATATAATATTATTTCAAATAATATTAAAAAAAAATTTCCTAATGGAATAAAACCTTTTGGAGCTGATTCATTACGATTTACATGTGCTGCACTTTCAAATAATTCTAGAAATATTTTTTGGGATATGAACAGATTAAAAGGATATAGAAATTTTTGTAATAAATTATGGAATGCTAGTAAATTTGTTTTATTTCATATAAAAAAATTAAAAAGTACAAAAAAAATAAATAAAAAAAAATTATCATTTATAGATAAATGGATTATTTTAGAATTACAAATATTAATTAAAAAATATACTCGTTCTATTAAAACTTATAGATTTGATATTATGTCAAATTTAATTTATGATTTTGTTTGGGGTAATTTTTGTGATTGGTATTTAGAAATTTCAAAAATAATTTTTAATAATATTTTTTTTAAATATCAAAATAATTCTAAGAGAGTTTTAATTTATATTTTAAATTCTTTATTAAAATTATTGCATCCAATTATTCCTTTTATTACTGAATATATTTGGAAAAAATTAAATTTTTTAAAAAATAAAAATTTTAAAAAAAGTATTATGACTGAAAAATTTCCAAAATATAATAAAAAATATTTAGATTTAGAATCACAAAAAAATATGATAATTTTTAAATGTATTTTTATTGAATTACGTTCTATTAGAAATTTTTTAAAAATTAAATATAATAAAAAAATTTCTATTTTTTTAAAAAAATTTAACAAAAAAAAATATTTTTTTATAAAAAAAAATAAATCTTTTATAAAAAATATTATGTTTTTAAAAAGTATTAAAATTTTTTATAAAAAAAATGATTTTATTTTGAAATCTTCAATTATTAGACATGTTAATGAATTTGAAATTGTTATTCCAATAAATGGTATTGTAAAAAAAGATTATGAATTGAAGAATATATTAAAAAAAATAAAAAAATGTACATTAAAAATTAATATATTAATGAAAAATACTTCAAATATAAATTTTTTAAAAAATGCACCAAAAAAAGTGGTTGAAAAAGAATTAAAAAAAATAAAAATAATTCAAAATCAATTAAAAAATTTAAAAAATTATAAAAAATTATTATTAACTTTATAAAAAATATTATATGTATTGTACAAAATTATTATTTTTTTTAAAAAAGAAAAAAAAAATGAATAATAATAAAAAAAAAATATGGAACTAATTTATGTCTGGAATAGTAAATTTTATAAATAATAAGAAATTTTTAAATAATCATATTAATAATTATTCTCGAATAAATTTTTCATTTTATAAATATTTTTACGTAAAAGATGTTATAAAAATGAAAAACAAATTTCAAAAATATTTTAAAAAATTAAACATTTTTGGAAGAATTTATATTTCTAAAGAAGGTGTAAATGTTCAAGCAAATATTTTAAAAAAATTTTTTAAAAAAATGAAACAATATATATATAAATTCGATATAAATTTAAATAAAATTTATATAAATATTGGATTAGATAATTTAAAACAATCCTTTTTTAAATTAAAAATAAAAATTAAGAAAAAACTTGTGTCAGATAACCTAAATATAGACAATTTTTATAAAAATTATAAAAAAAAATATTTAAATTCTTTACAAGTAAATTATTTTTTAAATGATAAATCAGTAATTTTTATAGATGTAAGAAATTATTATGAATATAAAATTGGACATTTTAAAAAAGCAATTTCTATATATTCATTAACTTTTAGAGACCAATTAAAAAATGTTATAAAATATATAAAAAAATATAAAAAAAATAAAATAGTTATTTATTGTACTGGAGGTATTAGATGTGAAAAAATTGCTTATTTAATGAATTTTTATGGACATAAAAAAGTATATCAAATACATGGAGGAATAATTGGATATGTTAATGATTGTTTAAAAAAAAAAATTCCAATAAAATTTTTAGGAAAAAACTTTGTATTTGATTTTAGATTGTATGAAACTATTTCAAAAGATGTTTTATCAAATTGTTATCAATGTAATAAAAATTCTGATTATTATGTCAATTGCATGAATAATCGATGTAATCTTCTTTTTATACAATGTTTATCATGTTCAAAAATATATCAATCTTTTTGTTCAAAAAAATGTTATATAGAAAATTAATTAAAATTAATAATAAATAAATAAAATATTTTTTAATAATTAAATTTTTGTTTTTAATTAATTTAAATTAATTTAATTAAATTATATATTTTTAAAATTCTTGTAATATTGATTAATTTTAAAAATTTTAATTTTAATATATAATTTTAAAAAATGTTTTTATTTTTTTTTAATATTTTTTTTTTTTTTTTTTTTTTAAAATTTAAGAGATAATTTAATAATTTTTTAAAGGATTTATTATGAAGGTTTTATCAATAAAAGAAATTCTAACCAATAAAATTAAATTAAATTCTATTGTAAAAATTAAGGGATGGGTAAAAAATAGAAGAAGTTCAAAATCAACTTTATTTTTTATTGATATTTATGATGGTTCATGTATTAATTCATTACAATTAGTATTCAATGAAAGTAATGTTAATTGTCAAAATTTATTTTCTAAAATTACTGCTGGTTGTTCTTTATCAGTTGAAGGAAAATTAAATTCATCATTTCGAATAAAAAATAATTTTGAAATTCAAGTATTAAAATATAAAATTATTGGAAATATAATTGATTCAAATAAGTATCCGATGTCTATTAAAAAACATACTATGGAACATTTAAGAAAGTATGCTCATTTAAGACCAAGAACAAATATTATCGGATCTATTTCTAGAATCAGAACTAGTGTTTTTTATGCTTTTCATCGTTTTTTTTATAAAAATAATTATTATTGGGTTCCTTCTCCTATTTTAACTTCTTTAAATGCAGAAGGAGCAGGAGAAATGTTTAAAATATCAAATGTTAAAATTTCAAATAATAAATTAATAAATAAAAAAAAATTTTTTGGAAAAAATATTTTTTTAACTGTTTCAGGTCAATTAACAATTGAAGCATATGCATGTTCTTTATCAAAAGTTTATACATTTGGACCTATATTTAGAGCAGAAAATTCAAATACCACTCGACATTTATCTGAATTTTGGATGTTAGAGGTAGAATTAGCTTTTGCTGACATTCATAAAATTATTACAGTTATTATAAAATTATTAAAATATGTGATTAAATTTGTTTTAGAAAATAATAAAGAAGATTTATTATTTTTTAAAAAAAAAATTAATTCTAATATAATTAATCGCTTAAAAAATTTTTTAAAATCTGATATTATTAAAATTAGTTATAAATCAGTTATAGAAATTTTAAAAAATAAACAAAAATATTTTAAAAATAAAATTTTTTATGGAATGGAGTTAATTTCAGATCATGAAAAATTTTTAGTGGATAAATATTTTAAAGCACCAATTATTATAATAAATTATCCAAAAGAATTTAAACCATTTTATATGAGAGTTAATAAAGATAAAAAAACTGTTTCCGCTTTAGATTTTTTATTTCCAGGAGTAGGAGAAATTATAGGGGGATCTCAAAGAGAAGAAAGAATAAAATATTTAGATAAAAGGATAAATGAATTAAAATTAAATATGAATGAATATCAATGGTAT
Source organism: Buchnera aphidicola (Periphyllus acericola) (assembly GCF_964019855.1). Classification (GTDB taxonomy): domain Bacteria; phylum Pseudomonadota; class Gammaproteobacteria; order Enterobacterales; family Enterobacteriaceae; genus Buchnera_J; species Buchnera_J aphidicola_BC. The sequence continues at coordinate 88,782 of NZ_OZ026466.1, read as the reverse complement.
AGAGATTTAAGAAAATATGGAACTGTTCCTCATTCTGGATTTGGATTAGGTTTAGAAAGATTTATTATGTTTATTACAGGAGTAAAAAATATTAAAGATGTTATTCCTTTTCCAAGAACTATAAATAACGCTAATTTTTAATATTTTTTTTAAAAAAAATATTATTTTTTTAAATAAAATTAATATTTTTTTTAAAAAATATTAATTTAAAAATTTATTATATTAACATAATATATAAATTAAATTAAAACATTCAAAAATTATTCGTTAATAAGGTAACATAAATTATTATGATGAATCGAAATTCTTTAGCTATATTTATTCCTTTAATTTTATCTTCTAGTTCTATTAATGCAAAAGAAATATATAATAAAAATGGACAAATAATAAATTTTTATGGAAAAATAAATCCTTTATATTTTTATTCTTATAATAATCATCCTTTAAGATTTCATTCATTAGGAAATTATACAAATTTAAAAATTGGAGTTATTACTAAATCTTATATTAATGAATTTGTATCTGGATATATGCATATTGAATATCATCCAAAATATTCTTCTAGTTATAATGAAGAAATTAAAAATAGTTTTAATAAAAATAATATTAGTTTATCTTATGTTGGATTAGATTTTGGTAAATGGGGAGAAATTAATTACGGAAGAAATTATGGAATTCTTTATTATCCTAAAAAATTTACTAATAGTTATTTTGATAATACTGAAACTATTATTTTTCATAAAGATGATAACTTTTTAACTAGTCGAGTAGATGATGTTGTTACTTATAAAAATAAAGATATTTTAGGTTATTTTAAAGGTTTTAATATAATTTTACAACATCATAATTATTGTAGAAATGATGAATCACATTTAAACAAAAAATATAATGATTCTTGGGGTGCTGGATTACAATATAATAGTGAATATGGATTTAAAATAGTTGGTTCAACTGAAATTAATCCATATGATGAAAATAATAATTTAATTAATAAAAAGGATTGGATTAAAGCATATGGATTAGGATGTTATTATTCTTATAAAAATACAACTGTTGCAAGTTTTTATGGACATTCTAACAATATTGAAAGAAATTTTACAAAATTTAATAAAATATATAAAACTTTAGATTCTATTGAAGTATCAGGAAAATATAATTTTAACAATGGTTTACAAGCGTCTATTGGATATATTAAAACTTTTGGTAAAGAATTAGTAAATGGAAATTATAATCAACAATCAAAATCTAATTCTTTAAACAATCATATTAATTTTATAATAACTTATAATTTTAATAAAAATTTTGTTTTAAATATTCATTATAAATATAATTTATTAAATAAACATACATTATTTGATATTAATAAAAATTCTTTTGATAACACAAATGATTCAGTCGGAACAGGAATGACTTATAATTTTTAAATATTTAAAATAAATAAAAAAATTTTAAATATAAAAAAATATTTTAAAAAAAATTTTTTAATTTTAAATTTATTTCTAAAAAAAATTTATAAAAATTTTTTATTATAAAAAATTTTTATATAATTTTATTTAAAAATTTTAAATTTTTAATAATTAATAATATTTATTTTCAAATTTAATTTTATAAATAAAATATTTTAACAGTTTGTAAGAAAATAATTTCTTACAAACTAGTTATATTTTTTAAAAGTTTTGTAACTTTTTTCCTCCAAGTAAATGTATATGTAGATAAGGAATTGTTTGTCCACCATTTTTATTACAATTTATAACAATTCTATATCCTGATTTATGAATTTTTTTATTTTTTGCAATTTTAATTGATTTGTACATCATGTAACTTAATATATTTAAATTTTTTTTATCAATATAATTAATATTTTTAATAAAATTATTGGGAATAATAATAATATGAATTGGAGCTCTTGGAGAAATATCATTAAATGCTGTAATTTTTTTATCTTGATAAATTATTTCTGCTGAAATTTTTTTTTTTATTATTTTTTGAAAAATATTTTTAGTATTCATCTTCTATCCTTATTTTTTTTTACAATTTATAATAAAAAATTTTTATTAATAAATTTATAAAAAATTTTTATTTTATATAATTATCTATTAATGTTTTAATATTATCTGATTGAGTACCAAAAACTATTTGTATACCTGATCCTGAAATAAAAACTCCAGAAGCTCCTAATAATTTAATTTTTTTTACATTTACTTTAGAAGAATTATATACTGTAATTCTTAATCGTGTAATACAAGCATCTAAATTTAAAATATTTTTTTTTCCTCCTAAATATTTTATAATTTTTGGAATTTTATAATTTATATTTACATCAGAATTTTTTAAAATTTCTTCTTCTCTACCGATTGTTTTTAAATTAAATTTTTTAATAAATGTATAAAAAATTAAATAATAGATAAATGTATAAAAAATTCCAATAATAGGAAATAACCATAATTTATTACTATTTCCACTTAATAAAATAAAATCCACTAATCCATGTGAAAAACTTGTACCAGCTCTCATATTTAAAAAAATACATATTGAAAAAGATAATCCTGCTAATATAGAATGTATAAAATATAAAAAAGGTGAAATAAATAAAAAAGTAAATTCAATAGGTTCAGTAATACCTGTTAAAAAAGCTGTAAGAGCTGCAGAAATCATCATTCCTCCTACTTTAGCTTTGTTTTCTTTTTTTGAACAGTTCCAAATAGCTAAAGCTGCACCAGGTAAACCAAACATTTTAAAGATAAAACCTCCGGCTAATTTTCCAGCACTTGTATCTCCTGCCATATATCTTGCAATATCTCCATGAAAAATTTGTCCTATTTGATTTTTAAATTCTCCAATTTGCATTTGAAAAGGAACATTCCAAATATGATGCAATCCAAAAGGAACTAGAGCTCTTTCAACAAATCCATAAATACCAAAAGCAATTATTGGATTTTGATATGCGGACCACATTGAAAATTTTTTTATTATATAACCTATAGGAGGCCAAATAAAAGATAAAATTAATCCTAAAATTATAGATGATAATCCTGAAATAATTGGAATAAATCTTTTTCCTGCAAAAAATCCTAAATATTCTGGTAATTGAATTTTACAAAATTTATTAAATAAAAAAGCAGAAACAGTTCCAGATAAAATACCTCCTACTATTCCTGTATCATGAATTTTTTTAACAGATTCATCTGTAATTAAAAAAGAATAATTTGAAAAAAATGGAGACATAATATCTGATGTTTTAATCATTATATTATAAGAAATTACTGATGCTAAAGCTGCTACTCCATCATTTTTTGTAAACCCCAAAGATACTCCAATAGAAAAAATTAATGGCATGTTTGAAAAAATAGATCCGCCAGTTTCTAACATAATTTTTGAAATAAATTCCGGAATTAAAGAAAAATGAGCGGATCCTACTCCTAACAAAATTCCAGCTATAGGTAATACTGATACTGGAAGCATTAATGATTTTCCGACTTTTTGAAGATTTGCAAACATATTTTGAAACATATTTTCCTCGATTCTTAATAGATATATATTTTTTATATTAAAAAAAATTTTATATTTTTAAATTAAATAATTTTGAAAAATTTTTTTTAGTAATATAACTTAATTCTTCTATATCTATTTTAATTAATTTAGCAATAAATTTTGCGACGTAATATACATAAGCAGGTTGATTTTCTTTTCCTCTATAAGGAACTGGAGTTAAATATGGAGAATCTGTTTCTAATAATAATCTATTTAACGGTATTTTTTTAATTACATCACGAAGTTTAGTAGAATTTTTAAAAGTTATCATTCCAGAAATAGATATATAAAAATTCATATCTAATAATTGAGACGCAATTTTAAAATTATCATTAAAAGAATGTAAAATTCCTTTAAGATTATTTGATTGTTTTTTTTTTAAAATGTTAACAACTTCTTTTCCAGCATTTCTAGAATGAATAATTAATGGTTTTTTTAGTTCTTTACTGAAATCAATATGTTTATTAAAAAAAAATTGTTGTTGAATTAAATTATTTTTTGAATAAAAATAATCTAACCCTGTTTCTCCTATTGCAATTACTTTTTTTTCTTGACAAAATTTATATAATTTTTCAAAAACATTTTTTTTTTTTTTATATTTAATGGATGTATTCCGCATGAATAAAAAATATTATATTTTGTATTTTTAAATAATTCTTTAATTTTTTTAAAATTTTTTAATGATGTAGAAACAGATAAAATTAATTTAACTTTTTTTGAATATGCATTTTTTATTATTTTAGAAAATTTGTTTTTATAATTTTTAAGATTTAAACAATCAAGATGACAATGTGAATCTATTAAATACATATATTTTTTCCTATAAAAAAAATAAATTATTACAAAAAATTAAAAATTTTTTCCCATTGTATTAATGGTTCTAATAAAATAAATTTAATATTTACATTTGGTATATTTTTTATATAAAAAAAACATTTTTTCCATAAATTAATTATAAAATATAAATTTTTTAAATTATTTTTTTTTTTTATAATTTTTATTAATTTTTTTTGATCTAAATTTATTATTTTTGAATTTTTATTATAATAATATTTAATAACATCAAGAATTAAAGAAAAAATCCAGTATATTTTTTTTGATGTATTTTTTTTAAAATGTTTTATTAATTTGAATAAATTTTTTTTTTTTATATATTTTTTAATTTTTTTATAAAACTTTTTTCTAATTTCCCAAATAGAACTATGAAAAATTTTTTTTGCTAAAATTGGAGAATTATCTGATAATCGAAGTGCAGTTAAAATATTTTTTTCTTTATAATTTTTTTTTTTTTTTAACCAGCATATACCTTTTTTTTCAATAGGAGGATAAATATCATATATAATACATCTGCTTTTAAAGGTTTTTTTTAATTTAAATAAACTACAATAATCTAAAAAAAAAATTGTTTTTAATGGAGGATCTTCTAAAATTTTTAAAAAAGAATTTATAGAAGATTCAGTTAATAAATGAACTTTAGGAATCCAAATTATTGTTTTTTTTCCAAATTTAGAAGTATTTTGAATTTTTTTAATATATTTTATAATAGTTTCAATTCCAATACTTTTTTTATTAATTTCTGGAGTAATTATATTTAAATCTGGATGGTTTTTTGAATCTATTAATTTGCAATAATGACAAATATTACAACTAAAAATTTTTTTTGATTTTTTACACAAAATTTTTTTACATAATTGAAAAATTAATTTTTTTGATCCTACATTTATTCTTGATCGAATTAAAACTGCATGATGTAATTTTTTTGAAATATGTTGATTAATAATAATTTTATAAATTTTTTTTAACCATGGATATATTGTCATTGAACATTTTTAACCAATTATATTTTTTTTAAAGTATTTTATTAATAATTTTTAAATTAAAAATTATATTAATAATAATTTTTTTAGATTCTAAAGTAATATATTTAAAATAATTTTTTCTAATATTTTAAAAAAATTATAAGATTTTTATTCTATCGATCTTAGAACGTAATAAAATTTGATTTAATTAAATTTTTGGAGTTATATCAAATAAATATATTAAATCTGGTTTTATACATTTATTATTATATTTATAAATTTTTTATTAAAAATTTATAAATATATTATTTTTATTTTTTAATAAGTATAGAAGATAAATTATTTCTATTTAAAACTATCTAATTTCTTTTTTTTTTTTTTTTTTTTTAATTGAGATTGAATAATATTTTCTAAAAGTTAAAAAATATTCAGAATATAATAATAATTTAAAATATTTTTTAATTGTTCTTATTAAAAAAATAATATTTTAAAATTTTTTATTTTTTTAGAAACAAATATATTTCTAGATTATCTTATTTTTTTAATTTTTTAATATTTTTTAAAAAAAGAATTTTTTATTATTTTAAATGTAATAGTTTTTTAAAAATCTTGTATTTCTTTAATAACAATAAATTTATTTTTTTTATAAAAACTTTTAAATATTAAATAAATTTAAAATGTTTATTAAAATAATTAAAGTTTATTTTTTTATAATTAATTTTTTTATCTAAATAAGAAATTTTAAAATTATTTTTTTAATATTTTTTTTTTTACTAATTTTATTAAAGATTTAACAGTATTAATTTTTGATGATTCTGAATCTGAAATAGAAATAGAAAAACTTTCTTCTATAGACATAATTATTTCAATCATATCTAATGAATCTATTTCTAAATTTTCTTTAAAAGAATATTTGCTTTTTATCTTTTTTTTATAAGATATACATTCAATAATTATTTTTTTTATTTTTTTTTTAATATTCATCAAATATCCTAAAATTTTATATTAATTTATTTTTTATTTTATAAAAAACAGATTCCTCCATTAACATGAAAGGTTTGACCTGTAATATATTCTGATTTATCTGAAGCTAAAAATTCTACTAAATTTGAAATATCTTTTGGTTTCCCAAATTTTCTCATTGGAATTTTTTGAATACATCTTTTTAATTGAATAGATGTAAGTTTTTTTAACATTTTAGTTTTAATAAAACCAGGAGATATTAAATTAACTGTAATTCCTCTTTGTGCAACTTCTAATGATAGAGATTTAGTAAATCCAATTAATGCTGCTTTGGAAGCAGAATAATTTGTTTGTCCAGAATTTCCTATTTTTCCAGCTACTGATCCAATATTTATAATTCTTCCATAACGTTGTTTTATCATATTTTTTATAATTTCTTTTGAAATATAAAATATTGAATTTAAATTGACATTTATTATATAATTCCATTCTTTATTTGACATGTGCGTAATTAAATTATCAGATGTTTCTCCAATGTTATTTATTAATATATCTATTTTTCCTATATTTTTTTTAATGAATTTTAAAAAATTATTTATTGAATTTAAGTTTGAAACATCTAAAAAAATTGCTTGACCATTTTTTTTTATAATTTTTTTAATTTTTTTAATTCCATATTTATTTCTAGATGTTCCAATTATTTTATATTTTTTTTTTAAAAATTTTTTTAAAATAGATTTACCAATTCCTTGACTTGCACCTGTAATTAAAACTTTTTTTGTCATATTTTTTATTTTTTTAATTCAATTTTATATTAAATATTTTTTTATTGATAAAGGAATATATTTTTTTTTTTTGATAAAAAAGTTATTTAAAAAATTAGAAGTTCCGACTTCTAAAAAATATTTAATTTTTTTAGAAATAATTAAATTAATTGTTTTATTCCATTGAATTGTTTTACACAATTGATTTATTAAAAAATTTTTTGATTGAATTGGATTTTGAATAAATTTTAATTCTGAACTATCTAAAATTTGATATTTCGATTTTTTAAAAGGAATACAAATACATTTTTTAAATAATAATTTTTTTATATTTTTCATAGATTTACAATGAGAAATATATTTTGTAGGTAATTTAATAATTTTTTTTGTTTTAAATTTTTTACATATATGATATATATTTTTAATATATTTTTTTTTTCCAGTTACAACAATTTGTGTATTGGAATTAATACAAGCTATAAAAATTTTTTTATTTGTAGAAATCTTTTTTAAAATTATATTAATATTTTTTTTTTTTGAAATAATTGCATACATGAAACCTGGATTGGATTTCATAATTTTTTCTCTATATTTAACAATTTTTATTGCATCTGAAAATTTTAATATTTTACTACATACATATGCAGAATATTGCCCTAAACTATGTCCAACTATTATTTTTGGATTAATTGTAATTATTTTTTTCCATACTCTAAATATTGAAATAGAGCTAACTAGTATTTCGATTTGAGAAATTTTTTTATTGTTAAAAGATCTTTTTGAAATTTTTTTCCATAAATCATATTTTAAATAATAAGATGCTTCACTAAATGTATTTCTCATTATTGGATAATTTTTATATAATATTTGAAGCATTTTAATATTTTGAATATTTTGCCCAGGAAAAATCATAGAAAATTTTATCATTTTTTAAATTCACTATTTAAAAAATACGATTTTTTTAAATAATTTTTTTTCCTTTATAAAAACCTTTTTTTGTTAAATTATGTCTAATATGAATTTCTTTTGTATTTTTATCAATAGATAATAATTGTAGATTTTTATTTAATGAATCGTGTATTCTACGCATTCCTCTTTTTGATCTTGTTGGTTTACTTTTTTGAACAGCCATATATTCTCTTTTTATTAATATTAATATATAAGTATAAAATACAGTAAATAATAAAATTATTCAAGTAATAATTTTATTAGTTAAATTGAATTTTATAAAAAAATAATGTTTAAAATAAAAATTTTATAACTTTTTTAAAATTTTTTTCTAAAGGTGCTTTAATAGTAATATTTTTTTTAAATTTAGGATGTATAAAAGAAATTTTATTTGCATGCAATAACAATTTTTTTTTTATTTTTTTTATCTTAATATTTTTGTCTAATTTTTTGTTTCCATATCTATTATCAAATAATATTGGATGATTTAAAAATGAAGAATGTACTCTTATTTGATGGGTTCTACCAGAAATAGGAATAATTGAAAGTAAACTATATAATAAATTTTTTTTTTTAACATAAAAAATAGTTTTTGAATTTTTTCCATTTTTATCTACGTTTACCATTTTCTTTTTTTTTAATATATTTTTTTTTAATAAAGGTTGATTAACAATTTTATTTTTAAAATTAAAATTTCCGTGTACTAAAGCAATATATTTTTTTTTTATATTTTTTATTCTTAATTGTTCATGAAAATAACGTAATATAGATCTTCTTTTAGCAATCATTAATATTCCAGATGTAAATCGATCTAAACGATGTATAAGTTCTAGATATTTGTCATAAGGTCTTAAAATTCTAAGATTTTCTATAATTCCAAAATTTATTCCACTTCCTGCATGTACAGATATTCCAGATGGTTTATTTATAATAAGAAGTATTTTATCTTCATATAAAATATTATTAAGTATTTTTTTATTTATTTGATTAATCTTAATTTTTTTTTTATTAAATTTATAAATTTTTAATGGAGGTATTCTAATTAAATCTCCTATTTTTAATTTATATTTTGCTAAAACTCTTTTTTTATTAATTCTTACTCTTCCTTTTCTAATTATGTTATATAATTTACTTTTAGGAATTTTTTTAAATTTTTTTATTAAAAAATTATCTATTCTTTGTTTTTCTGATAATTTGTTTACTATTTCAAAAAATACTTTTGTTTTTTTTAAGCTCATTAAAATTTCCTTTATAATATAAATTATTAATGCAAAATTATTTAAAAAATTTATATTAAAATATTTATGTTTGCATTTAATAAAAAAATAATTTTCAACAAAAAGTTTATAATTTATGAAAAAAATGTTCATTAATGTTTCTAAAGAAAAAAATATAGAAATTGCTATTACAGATAATAAAAATTTATATCATTTTTTTATAGAAAAATTATATAAAAATAAAATAAATAATATTTATTTCGGAAAAGTTAAAAATATAGAATTAAGTTTAGATGCAATTTTTATAGATTATGGATATAAAAAATCTGGATTTTTACCATTTAAAAATATTTATAAAAAAAAAATAAAAAAAAAATTTTTAGTACAAATAGTTAAGGAAGAAATTAAAAAAAAAAGAGTTTTATTAACTACTTTTATTTGTTTTTATGGATTATATATTATTCTTATTCTTAATAAACCAAATATTCAAAAAATTTCTAAAAAAATTATGGGAATCCATAGATATCGTTTAAAAAAAATAATTTCATTATTAAAAATTCCAAAAAAAATGGGAATTATTTTAAGAACTACATCAAAAATAAAAGATATTAAAGAACTTCAATTAGATTGTAATATTCAAGTAAAAATTTATAAAAATTTAAAGTTAAAAAAAAATAAAAAAATTGATTATATTCAAAAAAATAATATTATTTTTACTATTATAAGAAATATTATAATTTTTAATTTAAATAAAATTATTATTAATAATATAAAATTGTTTAATAAAATTAAAAATTTTTTATTATTTTTTAAAGAAAAAAAATTTTTAAATAAAATAAAATATTTTAAAAATAAAACAAAAATATTTGATTTTTATAAAATTAATTTTAAAATTTCTAAAATTTTTAAAAAAAAAGTTAATCTTATATCTGGAAGTTCTTTAATATTTGATTTTACAGATGCATTAACAATTATTGATGTAAATTCTTCTAATTCTATGAAAGGAAAAAACTTTGAAGAAACAGCTTTTAATACAAATTTAGAATCTTTATTTGAAATAATTAGACAAATAAGAATAAGAGATTTAGGAGGAATTATTATTATAGATTTTATTAATATGTCTAACAAAAAAAATCAAAAAAAAATAGAATTTTTTTTGAAAAAAATTTCTAGAAGAGAATTTTCTAAAATTACCATTGGAAAAATTTCTAAATTTGGTTTATTAGAATTATCTAGACAAAAATTATATACTAATGTAGAAATTTTAAAAATAAAAAAATGTAATAAATGTTTTGGAACAGGAAAAATATTTGATTAATTTAATTTTTTATAGTTTAAAATTTTAAAAAAAAAAGTAAAACTATTAATATTAATATATTTTTTATATTTAAGAAATATAAAAAAAATAAAATTTTAAAAAAAAATATTGAAATTTTTTTAAAAATTTTATGAAAAGTAAAAATTATTAAAAAATTTTTTTTTTATATGATTGTTTTTATTATGGATATATTTAATATTTATATTTGTTATTTGAGAAGAATTTATCATATTATGTTTATTAATATTTTTTGGATTTATTATGCCTGAAATTTCAATAAAATGAATTTTATTATTTATTAAAATTTTTTTTTTACCAAAAATTTTTAATAATCCATTTCTATAAATATGTTTAACAATAACTGTAATAACATTATTAAAATAAAATTTATTAAAAAATTTTTTGTTTTTTAAAATTTTTTTTTTAATATATTTTTTTGAACATTTATTATTATTTAACCATTGCAAAAAATTAGAAACAAAAAAATTTTTATTTTTTTTTTTTTTTTTATTAATTTTATAACATTTATTTATATCTATAAATTGTATTTTTTCATTGAATAAAACAGTAATTAAATCTCCTATTTTAATAAATTTAAAATTTTTTAAAAATTTTTTATTATTTGATTTTAAAGATGAAAATATATTATAATTTTTTTTTTGAATTTGTTGACAATCTTTATTATTTTGTATGAATTTTTCAGATATAAAAAAACTTTGATTACAAAAAAAAATGATATTTATAAAAATAAAATTTCTTATATTAAATAAAAAAAAATTTAACATAGAGAGACCTTTAATATTTTTTAAAAAAATATTATTTTTTTATATATAAATTTTTATTTAAAAAAATAAATTTTTTTTTATTTTATTTTATTTTATTTTTTTTTTTTTTTTTTTTTTTTTTTTAAATATATAAAAAATTTTTTTAAAAATAAATTTTTAAATAAAATAACCTATCATTTTTATTTTTTAAAATGAAATAGGTTATTTTTTTTAATTTTTGAAAAAATATTTTTAAGTAAGGATTTTTATAAAAAATTTTTATATTTTTTAAAAAAAATATATTAAGTTTAATAAAACTTTAATTTTATAAAAATCTTATTTATTTTAAATTTTATGATAATATTTTTACAAGTCCAGTAAAAGAACATAATCCTAATGAATTTAAATTTAAACATAAATCATTTTTTGACGCTACAATGCTTTTTACAATATCACTACTTAGACGTACTGCTGGAACAATTTCTAATGGATTTTTTGCAACTATTGCAAAATTATATATTGATGGATGATCAACATCTGTATTATAATATTTACTATCAATTTCATTTCTATCAATAGTATATATATTATTTCCTGCTGGAGAAGGACCTAAATCTTTTGAGAAAATAATATTTCTATTATCATCTGCAAAAACAACACGTACATTTTGAATATCTTTAGGAAATCTTGCTCCAATTATAATCGGATTTGTAAAAACTACTTCAGAAGTTTCTATAAGAACTCTTTTGTTAACTAAAGATGAATATGCTGTAGTATTATGATATTCTTTTAACATTTCTACACTATTATCTTCTTCATCTTCATCATATAATTTTTTTATATTTCTAGAGAAATTTAAATTAGAAATACATTTGTTTTTAGAAATATTTTGATTTAAGTTTTTGTGATCTATTTTTTTAAGTAAAATTTTTAAGAAATCATTATTTAAATCTTGATTTAAATTATTACTTTTAGAGTTTGTTTTATAATTTTTTTTATTTAAGTTAATAGCATTTAAAATAGAATTATTTTTAATAGAATTATTCATTTTTTTTTAAACCTATTTATCAGTTTGATTTAATTTGAAATATTTATTTAAGATAATAATATTCTTAAATATAATAAATTTAAAAATATTAAAATCAATAAATATTATATTTATATATAAATAAATTTTTAAAATTTTATATTTTTTAAAATTTTATTTATTTTATATTTTATCATATTTTAAATTAATTAAAAATTGTATTTATTTATTTATTTTTTTTTAATATAACGAAATTAATAAATTACAAAAAAATATATTAAAATTTTTAAAAGAATGATCATTTTATTTTTTTTAAAAAATATTTTAATATTTTTTTTATTTGTACTTTTATTATTTTTATATTTATTTTATAATAACTAAAGTATATATTTTTTAAAAAAAAAAAATCACTTATAAAAAAGTATTTATTATATAGTATTTTATATAAAAATTATTTAAAAATAAAATTTTATATTATTAATATAATTTAATAATTTAAAAAAAATATTTTAGAAATTTTTTTAAAAATTTCATACATTATAAATAAAATTATTTATAATTATTTTTTAATTTAAAAAAATGGAGTGTGAATGAAAAATAAAGCTATATTTCTTTCTGTTTTGTTAGGAAGTAGTATCTCTACAGTACAAGCTCATACTAAACTTCATATAAATTCTTTTTATTTTGGATCAAAAACATCAATTGTACAACCTAATCATCCAAAATGGATTGATTTAATAAATTTAAGTGATATTTATAAAAATTCTTGGAAAAAATCACTTTTTGGTTTTTGTATTGGATATCAAAGTAATCCATATGTTTCATTTGAATTATCTTATAATAATCCTATAAATTATTTTAATAATACATCAAATTTTGTAAATCCTTCCAAAGAAAATGATAACAATGTTTCACATGATTCTTATTTAAAAAATTTAAAAACTCCTCAATCTATTACACATATACAAAATACACCAATAGAAAAAAAGAAAAGCACATCTCCTGGTATATATCCAGTTGAAGAAGAAAAAGTATTAAGACATCTACCTCCTATTGATAAAAAAACAGCTGAAAAAACTGTATTTAAAAGAAGTTATAATTATGCTCAAGAACAAAAAAAAGTATACAATATATATCCTAAACCTAATATAGAAATTACTACAAAACTTTCTTTACCTATTATTACTAATAGAATAAATTTATATAGTCGTTTGGGAGTATCTGTTAATATTTATAAAAATTTTTATAATGATTTAAAACAAAATTCAAGAAATTTTTTAATAAATAATGCATATCCTGTAGTTAGTGCAGGTATTCAACTTAATTTAAGTAAAAATTTATATTCAAGAATTGAATTTGAAAGAAAAGTACATTTATTTTCTAATAAACATGCAAAATATCATGATTATAATTCTATAAATTTTAATTTTCTATGGAGTTTTAAAAGAATTTTACCAGAATTTTCATTAAATTCATTTCCTTTTAATATGTTGAATGGTAATATTTTAAGACTTCATCAAGTAATAAGTTGTTCATCTGTAAGTTTTGATTTAAATAATTCAGAAAAAAATTCTTTAGATAAATTAATACATTCAATTAAATTAAATTCTTTAAAGAATGTTAAAGTTTTTATAAAAGGAAATTTTGAAAATCAAAAAAATAAAAATGAAAAAGATTCTTTTTCATTAATTAGAGCAAACGTTGTTTCAAAATATTTACAAAAATTTGGAATTCATTCTAAACAAATAATCATTAAAAATTATAAAAATTTTAAATCTTTATTAAAAAATTTTAACGAAACAAATAAAAATAATGAAAATTTTTTAAAATCAAATTTATCTAAAGATAAAAAAATAGATATCTTTGTTGAAGGAATAAAATAAAAAAAAGAAATATTTTATAAAATATTATTATTTTTTTAATTTAGAAAAAATTTTTGGAGGGAGAGGGATTCGAACTCTCGGATGATTTCTCATCGGCGGTTTTCAAGACCGCTGCCTTAAACCACTCGGCCATCCCTCCACATTATTAAAAAATTTTATTTTATTAAATATAATTTTAAAAAAATATATTTTTTAAAACTTATAAAAATAAATAAATTATATACATAATAATATATTATAGATGATAATGTAAAGTTTATTTTTATTTTTAATTTTTTAAAAATTTTTTATAAACATTTTTTAAATAATTCAATTTTTTCTAAAAGAATTTATTGACATATTAATATTATTTATTGTATATATAGTGAATAACATTTTATTTTATAAATAATAATGGTGCATTGGCAGATTGGCATTATGCAGCGGATTGCAAATCCGTATAGCTCGGTTCGATTCCGAGGTGCGCCTTATATAAATATTATTTTAAAAAAAAATAAATACAATACAATAATATTTTTTATATATTTTAAAAAATACGCCCGAATGGTGAAATTGGTAGACACAAGGGACTTAAAATCCCTCGGTTATTTATAACTTTGTGGGTTCGAGTCCCGCTTCGGGTATATATTTTAAAAATATAAAATATTAATTTTTAAATCCTTGGTATATTCTAAAATTTTTATTTTCTTTTAATATTTTATATTTTTTAAAAGTTTTTTTAAAATATTTAATACATGAGTAACATTTATTTACAACAATTCTTAATTCACCATTTTTTTTTAAATAAAAAAAAGATTTTTTAATAATTTTTTTTAAAAAAAAAAGAGATTTTTTTAAATTTTCATGAAGAGGAGGATTAGAAATAATTAAATCAAATCTTTTATTAATATTTGAATATAAATCACTTTCTATAAAAATTCCTGTTAATTTATTTAAATAAAAATTTTTTTTACAACATTTAATAGATTTTAAACAAATATCAGACATAGTTATTTTATTTGTATTATTAAATTTTAGAAAAATTATTGATAAAAATCCAGATCCTGCTCCAATATCTAATACTTTTTTATTAAATATTTTATTTGATAAAAATGTTGAAACTAATAATTTACTACCTTCATCTATCCTTTTATATCCAAATACTCCTGGTAAAAATTTAATTTTAATATTTTTCCAATAATTTGTTTTAAAAAAATTTTTTAATTTAAAAGAAATTCTATTAGTAACAATATAAGAATAAATTGTACATTTTTTTCCGTAACTTAATTTACTAAAATTAATTTTTTTTTTATAAAATTTAACAAAGCTATTAATTCCGCTTTTATTTTCTCCTACTATAAAAATAGTTGATTTAATATTTATTACAGATAATATATTTTTTATATGAAAATATGATTCTTTTTTATTTTTAGAAAAATAATAAATAACTGTATTATATTTTTTAATATTTTTTTTATTAATTAAAAAATTTATAAATAAATTTTTTTTTATATTTTCTTTAAAATATTTTAAAAAATTATATTTTTGAAGGTGAATACTTGTTTTTTTTGTTATTAAAATTTCTGGTAGTGAGTCTTTTATATATCCCGAAAATAAAACTTTTTTTTTAATAAAAATATTTTTTAAACGAAATATTAATTTACTAGTAGAACTTAAATTCAAGATAATCTCCTTATAAAATTTTTATATGTATTTTAATGTAAATAATTTTTGTTCATGTTATTATTCTATAAATATATTATTTAAAATAAAAAAAATTTTTATAATATTTTTTTTATTTTTTTTTTGCAATTAACAAATACATAAAATATAATTTTTATGAAATTAAAATTTTAATATATTAAAATAAAAAAATTTTAAAAAATTAAATATAAAAATATGCCTATTCAATTTAAGGGAAGTGTTTTTACAACTCTAGTACTTTACATAAAAAGTAATAAATTAGAATTAATTTATCATGCATTAAAAAAAAAAATAAAAGAATCAAAAGATTTTTTTAAAAATGCTCCAATTATAATAAATTTATCTTTATGTCCAAAAAATATTAATTGGAATAAAATTTATAAAATAATTTTAAAGAAAAAATTTATTATTATAGGAATAAGTGATTGTTTTGATTTAAAATTGAAAAAAAAAATTATTAAATCAGGATTTCCTATTTTCCTAAAAAATAAAAGTTTAATTCAAAAAAAAATAAACGTAGTAAAAAAATTTTATAAGAGTATCTTTTATAAAAATACAATACGTTCTGGGCAAACTATTTATGCTAAAAAATCTGATTTAATTATTACAAATAATGTAAATGTAGGTGCAGAAATTATATCGGATGGAAATATTCATGTGTATGGAAAATTACAGGGAAGAGCTTTAGCTGGAGCAAATGGTGATGGTACTAGAAAAATTTTTAGTAAATATTTATCTTCTGAATTATTATCTATTGCTGGAGAATATTGTTTAATAGATTCTATTCCTAAAAAAATTTTAAATAAATCCGCTCAAATATATTTAAAAAATGGAATAATTCAAATAAAAAAAATATAATTTTTTTATTTTATAGGAAATTAAAAATATGACACGTATAATTGTAATTACATCTGGAAAAGGAGGAGTAGGAAAAACAACATCTAGTGCATCTATTGCTACTGGTTTAGCTCAATCTGGAAAAAAAACAGTTGTGATTGATTTTGATGTTGGTTTAAGAAATTTAGATTTAATTATGGGTTGTGAAAGAAGAGTTGTCTATGATTTTATAAATATCATTCAAGGAGAAGCAACTGTTAACCAAACTTTAATTAAAGATAAATATACAAAAAATTTATTTATTCTTCCAGCTTCTCAGACAAAAGATAAAAAATCATTAACTTGTGATGGTGTGAAAATAATTTTTAAAAAATTAAAAAAAATGAATTTTGATTTCATTATTTGTGATTCACCTGCTGGAATAGAAAGAGGAGCTGTTTTAGCTTTATATTTTGCAGATGAAGCGATAATTACTACAAATCCTGAAATTTCATCAGTAAGAGATGCAGACAGAATTTTAGGAATTATTTCATCAAAATCCGAACGTTCAAAAAAAAATAAAAAACCTGTAAAAGAACATTTATTATTAACAAGATATTCTCCAGAAAAAGTTTATTCAGGAGATATGTTAAGCGTAAAAGATATTTTAGAAATTTTAAGAATTAAATTAATAGGAGTTATACCAGAAGATGAATATGTTTTAAAATCTTCCAATAAAGGAATTCCTGTAATTTTAAATTCTAACTCTCATGCTGGTATATCTTATAAAGATGTTGTTAGTAGATTATTAGGTAAAATTGTTCCATTTAAATATATAAAAAAAAGAAAAAATTTTTTTCAACGTTGGTTTGGGAGGTAATTATGTCTTTATTAAATTTTTTTTTATCTCGTCATCAAAATACTGCTTTTATAGCTAAGAAAAGACTTCAAATTATTGTTGCTGAACAAAGACAAAATAATATTCAACCTAATTATATTCCAGAATTAAAAAAAGAAATACTAAAAGTAATTTGTAAATATATTAATATTGATAAAAATTCAATTACAGTACAATTAGGACATAAAGATAATAATATATCAATACTAGAGTTAAATGTAAAACTACCAGATTAATTTTTTAAAAAATTAATAAAAAAATTTATTTTAAATTATTTATTTTTTTTTTTTTTAAAATCATAGTATTATTTAAATAATTTGGAAAAATTATATTATTATTTATTTTTTTTTTAAATTTAATTTTTTTTAAAGTTAAAAAAATAATATCTAATGCATTTATATTATTAATATTTAATATTTTTTTTTTTTTTATTTTATTAAATAATATAGAATTAAAATTTTTTATAATTATCCAATTTTTTTTTAACATTTTTATTTTTTTATAAGCGTTTTTATTTGATAAAAATATTTCTTTTTTTTTAAATAATAAATTATTTTTTGATAAAATATATTTACCAAAATATAAATTTTTTTTATTAGCTTTTAAAATTACTAAAAAATTTTTATAACATGTAATTTTTTTTGCTTTATATGCATATATTTCTAACATGGAAATACTCATTAATGGTACATTTGATCCAATAGATAAACCTTTTGCAAGGATTATAGACGTTCTTATTCCAGTAAATGATCCAGGACCATTAGAAAATGAAATAACATCCACATCTTTTAATTTAAGAGAGTTTTTAAATAAAATTTTATTTATTGTAAATAAAACAGAAAAATTTGAATTTTTATTAACACAATTAATTTCATAAGATATTTTTTCATTATTTTTTAAAGATACTGAACATATATTATTAAAATTATAGAAAGTAAGTATTTTCATTTTTTTTTTTTTTTTTTTATTTGTTTATTTTTATGATAATAAATTATTAAAAACATTTTTTATAATTTATTCATATTTAAAATCATGAATAAATTATAATTTTTTAATATTTATTTCTTATTTTTTGTAATTCTAATTAAATCTATTGCATAATTATTTACTTTTATAATTTTAAAACTAAAAGAAGAAATATTAATAACATCTCCTTGAGAAGGAATTTCTCCTTTTTTTTCAATTAATAAACCAGCTATAGATGCATGTATTGTTTTTTTTTTTATTAAATTTTTTATATTTAAAAATTGTTGAATGGAATGTAAATTAGTATTTCCTTTAACTAACCATCCATTTTTTTCTTTTATAATATCTGGTGTTTCATCTGCGTCTGGAAAATCTCCTGCAATTGCTTTTAAAAAATCTAAAGGAGTAATTAAACCTTGAACTATATGAAATTTATTTATAACAATTACGATGTTTCCTTTAGATTTTTTTAATATTTTTAACAAACTTATAGGACTTAATGTTTCAAAAACAATAATTGGTTTATTTTGTAAAACAAATTTTAATATATCTTTTTTTTTTTCTATTATTGATAATAGTTCTTTTGCTCTTACTACTCCTATAACTTTATCTAATTCTCCTTGACATATAGGAAATAAACTATGAGGAGTATCTATTAATTTCTTTTTAATTTCATTAGATGATTTTTTAATATTGATCCATGAAATTTCAGCTCTTGGAGTCATTATACTTTTTATAGGTCTAATAGCTAAATTTAAAAGACTATAAATCATATATTTTTCTTCTTTTTTTAAATTACTATATTCTTTTGAAGTATATTTTTTATCTTGAATAGTATTTTTAATATGTTTATTTTTTTGTTTTTCTTTTTTAATAATTTTTAAAAAAGTTTCTAATACTCTTGTTCGAATTGGTCTTCCATATTGATATAGTAAAAAATTATATTTTGATATTTGGTTAAAGAGTTCAACAAATATTGAAAATCCAATAGCAGAATATAAATATGTTTTTGGAATATATAAACCTAAAACTTCTAATATTAAACTTAACCCAATCATTAATAAAAAACCTAAACATAAAATCACTATTGCTTGATATTTATTTATAAATTTTTTTAATGATTTTAATATAAATAACATAAAACACATAGCTATTAAAACTGCTAAAGTCATAATAAGTATGTTATTTACTATACCAACAGCAGTAATAATTGAATCTAATGAAAAAATTGCATCTAAAGTAATTATTTGAAAAATTATTATCCAAAAATTTGAATAACATTTATTTTTTTTTTTTTTTGAAATTTTATTACATAATTTATCATTTAATTCTAAAATAGCAACAAAAGATAAAAAAATTCCACCAATTAGAAAAATAATTTCTCTAATTGAAAGAGTAACATATTGATTTGAATAAAAAGGATATGTAAGTGAAGTAGACCATGAAATAATTGAAAGAAAAAAAATTCTAATAAAAAAAGATAAAATTAATCCAATTATTCTAGCTTTTTTTCTTTGTTTAGGAGATAATTTCTTTACTAAAATAGTTAAAAAAATTAAATTATCAATACCTAATACTATTTCAATAATTATTAATACTACTAAACCAGTCCATGCCGACGGGTTTAAAATAAATCCCATTCAATAACTCCGTAAAATAGGAAAAATTTATATTTAATATTTTTAAAAAAAAATATTTTTTAAAATATATTAAATTTTTTATTAAATTGTTTAAAAAAATTATAAAATTTTTTATAAATTAAATAATAATTATATTTTTTATTAAAATTTTAAAATATTTTTTGTAACCTCAATATTTGAATAGAGATTTATTATAAAAATTTTTATTTTTATAAAAATTTTTAAAAAAAATTTTTAAAAAAATAAATTTCTATAAAATTGAAAAAATTTTTATATTTGAATGATTTTTAAATATTTTTAAATTTTAAATTTAATATTTTTTTATTTTTTTAAACATTTTAAATACTTTTTTTATATTTAAAATTCATAAAAAATTTTATTATGATAGTCAAGAACAATAAATATAAATCCTTTTATTTTTATTTAAATCATTTTATTAAGCTTTAATTGCTAATATTTAAAATTTAATTTAAAAGTTTTATATTATAAAAAAACATTGTTTATATAAAGTTTTTAAAAAATTTTTTATAATTAATTATAAAATTTTTTAAATAACTTTTTTAAAAAAATAAAAAAATAATTTTAATAGAAAATATTAATAATAATATCATAGAGGATTTTTGAATAAAAAACAATCTTTACATTAACTACTAATAAATTTTAAAAAATAATAAAGATTTATTTATTTCATAAAAGAAAATAACTTTATTTTCTTTTATGAAGACCTAAATTTTTACATATATGTTTCTTTCATTAATGCTTTAATTCTATTTTTTATTGTTGGATGTGACATGAATAAATATGAAACACATTTATTTTTATTATTTATATATAATGTAGAGAGATTTTCATGTTTTGTTGAAGTACTAATATTATTTTTAATACTTATTAATGCTGAAATCATGTTTTTTTTTCCAACAAGTTTTGCTGATCCAGCATCTGCATAAAATTCTCTATATCTAGAAAACCACATTACAATTATTCCAGATAAAGTGCCAAATAAAATTTCTAAAAATAAAGTAATTATTAAATTAATAAATTTATTTTTTTTTAAAAACCAATTAGTATTTTCAGAATTGTTAAATATATGAGATATAAAATTTGAAATAACTCGTGATATGAATATAACAAATGTATTTGTAATACCTTGTATTAAAGTCATAGTAACCATATCTCCATTAGAAATATGAGTCATTTCATGAGCAATTACTGCTTTTATTTCATTTTCATTCATATTATTTAATAATTTTTCTGAAAGTGCAACTAAAGAAGAATTTTTAGTGGCTCCTGTAGCAAAAGCATTTATATTTTTAGATTTATAAATAGTTAAATCTGGAATTTTTATTTTTAATTGATTGGCTTGTTTTTTAACTATATTTAACAACCATTTTTCTCTTAAATTTTTTGGAGTTTTAATCACTTTGGAATTAATTGAAAAAAGAGCAATTTTTTTTGATAATAAAAGGGATAAAAATGATCCTCCAAAACCAAATAAAGTTGTAGATAACAAAAATAATAAAAAATTTTTATTTTGAATATCAATAAAAAAAGATAAGATACATAATATACTAATAACAGCTAAATTTGTTAACAAAAATAATAAAATTCGAATCATGAATTTTCCTTTTAAAATTATTCAATATTACTTATTTTTTTATTTTTATTAAAAAAAATTATAAGTTAATCTTTTTTATATTCATAAAAATATTTTGAATTATTTAAATAAGTTATTTGAAATTAATATTAAATATAATTATATTTTTTAAAAAATATAATTTCAATTAATGAAAAATATTTTTAAATATATTTTCTAAAAAAATTTTTATATAAATTATTTTATTTTATTCCAAAATCTACCATCTTTCTTTAAAAGAGTATTAGAAGATTTTGGACCCCATGTTCCGGCAGTATATAATTCTAGTTTTGATTTTTTCTTATTCCATGCATTAATAATTGAATCTATCCATTTCCAAGATTCTTCTATTTCATCACGTCTTACAAATAAAGATTGAGAACCTAAAAAACTTTCTAATAGTAATCTTTCATAAGCATTATATAGTGTACATTTATTAAAAGTTTTTTTATAATCAAAATTTAATTTTATTTCTTTTAATTCATATTTTGAATCTAATTTTGGTATTTTATTAAGAATAAAAATATCTATTCCTTCATTTGGTTCTAAACGAATAACTATTTTATTTAATGGTAATTTCTTTTTAAAATTATTAAATAAATTAAAATCATTTTTTTTAAAATAGATAACAATTTCAGAATGTTTTAAAGGTAATCTTTTTCCAGTACGTAAATAAAAAGGAACTCCATGCCATTGAGAATTATCTATATTTACTTTAATTGATACAAAAGTTTCAGTATTACTATTTTTAATTGAGTTTATTTCATCAATATAACCTGGAATATTTTTATTTTTAAAAAATCCGGATTTATATTGACCTCTTACAGTATTTTTATTAACATTTTTTTCATTTATCATTCTTAATGATTTTAATATTTTTAATTTTTCATCCCTTATACTATTTGATTGAAGATTAATAGGAGGAGACATAGTTAAAATACATAATATTTGAAGTAAATGATTTTGAATCATATCTCTCATTTGTCCTATTTTATCGAAATAATTCCATCTTCCTTCTATTCCAATTTTTTCAGCTA
Organism: Buchnera aphidicola (Periphyllus acericola); assembly: GCF_964019855.1. GTDB lineage: Bacteria > Pseudomonadota > Gammaproteobacteria > Enterobacterales > Enterobacteriaceae > Buchnera_J > Buchnera_J aphidicola_BC. The sequence continues at coordinate 65,895 of NZ_OZ026466.1, read as the reverse complement.
CAGTAATTTGAATATGATCAATTGTACTTTTATTCCAGTTTGTAAAAAAAATTGAATTAGAAAATTTTAAAGACAATAAATTTAAAATAGTTTCTTTGCCTAAGTAATGATCTATTCTAAAAATCTGTTTTTCTTGAAAATATTTTCCAACTTGATTATTAATTTTTTTTGAAGTTTCTAAAGAATTTCCGATAGGTTTTTCTAAAATAATTCTATCTTGAATATAATTATAATTTATTTTTTTTAATCCTTTAAATATATTTTTAAAAGTATTTTGAGGAATTGCAAAATAATAAATTTTTATTTTTTTTTCTTTTTTAAATATTTTTTTTAATTTTAAAAAGTTTGAAAATTTATTGACGTCTATATTACAAAAATATAATCTATTACTAAATTTTTTCCATATTTTTTTTTTAAATTTCCTATAAGAAAATTTTTTAATATATTTTTTAATTATTTTTTTATAATATTCTTGAGTCCAATCTGCACGACCAACTCCAATAATTTTTGTATTTTTATATAACTTTAATGATTCTTCTAGTTGATATAAAGCAGGAAATAATTTTCTTTTTGATAAATCACCTTTAGTACCAAATATAACTAAATCACATTCTTTAATTTTTTTAGAAAACACTATTAACATCCTATTTCTTAAAGTATAAATAATTTTATATGAAAAACTAATTTTTAATTAAATTACATTATATGATATATATAAATATAATTGTTTAATTAATACTGTAAAATTAAATTTTTAATTAAAATTTTTTTTAAAAATTTATTTTAAAATTTTTAAAAATTTTATATTAAAAATATTATTATTATAAATAAATATAATTTTTTATATAAAATATAAAATTTTAATAAATTTTAAATAATATTTATTTTTATTATTTTATTTTATAAAAAAGATTATATCAATTGATAATAAAAAATATTTTAAAAAATTTTGTTTAATAATTAATCTTATTTGTTTTTAATAAATTCGTTTCGATTTAAAATAAAAATTTAGGAACATAAAAATGTTAAAACGTATTAGAAGAACAAAAATTGTAGTGACACTTGGACCATCTACAGATTCAAGTAAAATTTTAAAAAAAATAATATTATCTGGAGCAAATGTTTTAAGATTAAACTTTTCTCATGGAACACATAAAGAACATTTAATTAGAGCAAAAAAAGCAAAAAAAATTATTAAAGAAACAGGAAGTCATGTTGCAATTTTAGGAGATTTACAAGGGCCTAAAATAAGAATTTCAAAATTTAAAAAAAATAAAATTTTTTTAAAAAAAGGAAATCTTTTTATATTAGATTATTCTTATAAAAAAAAATTAGGAAATAAAAAAAAAATAGGATTTAATTATAAAAATTTGCCAAATGATATTCGTAAAAAAGATATTTTATTACTTGATGATGGAAAAATTCAATTAATTGTTTTAAAAGTTAAAAAAATACAAGTATTTACAAAAGTTATAATTGGAGGAATTTTAAAAAATAATCAAGGAATTAATAAATTAGGAGGAGGATTAAACGCAGGATCTATCACAAATAAAGATAAAAGAGATATATTAATAGCTTCTAAAATTAATGTAGATTATTTAGCTATTTCTTTTCCAAAATCTGCAGAAGATTTAAAAATTGCTAGAAAATTAATAATTAAATCTGGAAGTTCTGCTAAAATTATTGCAAAAATAGAACGCGCAGAAGCAGTTAAAAATGATAAAGTTATAGAAGAAATTATATTATCATCAGATGCTATTATGGTTGCAAGAGGAGATTTAGGAATTGAAATTGGAGATCCTGAATTAGCTGGAATGCAAAAAAAACTTATTAGAAAAGCTCGTCAATTAAATAGAGTAGTAATTACAGCAACTCAAATGATGGAGTCTATGATTTTAAATCCTATTCCTACTAGAGCAGAAGTCATGGATGTTTCAAATGCTGTTTTAGATGGAAGTGATGCTGTTATGTTATCTTCTGAAACTGCTTCAGGAAAAAATCCTGTTGAAACAGTTAGAGTAATGTCAAAAGTATGTAAAGGAGCAGAAAAAGTTCCAAGTATAAATATTTCCAGACATAGAATAAATTTTTCATTTGATAATATTGAAGAAATTATTTCACTTTCAGCTATGTATTCTGCAAATCATTTAAAAAGAGTAAAAGCTATAATTACAATGACGGAATCTGGAAAAACACCTTTAATAACATCTAGAATTAGTTCTGGCCTTCCAATTTTTGCTTTATCAAGAAATAAAAAAACTTTAAATTTAACTTCTTTATATAGAGGCGTAATACCTATTTTTTTTAATACTAAAAAAGAAGGATTATCTGCTTCAAAAGAAGCTATAAAATTATTATTTAAAAATAAATATTTACAATTTAACGATATAGTTATAATTACTCAAGGAGATGTTAAAGGAATTCCTGGTAATACAAATACAATAAGAATTTTAAAAGTAAAATTATAAAAAATATTAAATTATTAACATAAATATAAATAATAGAGAAAATTATATTGATTATTATAAAAAATGTTTATTTTTATAAAAATAAAAAAAAAGTTTTAAAAAATATTTCTTTACGTATTAAAAAAAATAAAATTATTACGTTAATTGGACCAAATGGAGCCGGAAAATCTACATTAATTCGAATTATTTTAAAATTGCAAAAACAAAGTTCTGGAAAAGTTATTTATTTAAAAAAAAATAAAATTGGTTATGTTCCACAAAAAATTTATTTAAATACTCCATTTCCTATAACAGTTTACCAATTTATGAAAATTTTAAATAATTACAAAAAAAATATAATTATTAAAAATTTAAAAAAAGTTGGAGTAATAAAATTAAAAAAAAGAAATTTAAATAGTTTATCAGGAGGAGAAATTCAAAAAGTTTTATTAGCTCGCGCTTTATTAAATAATCCTGATTTATTAGTTTTAGATGAACCAACTCAAGGAATGGATATTTTAGGACAACTTAAATTATATCAATTAATTCATAAAATTAAAAATAATTTAAAATGTTCTGTTTTAATCGTATCTCATGATTTAAACTTAGTAATGAATCAAACAGATAAAGTAATTTGTTTAAATAAACATATTTGTTGTAAAGGCACTCCTAAATTAGTATCAAAAGATAAAAATTTTATTAAAATTTTTGGATTAATTAAAATAAGTAAATTTGCTTTTTATAATCATAAACATAATCATGAGCATAATTTTTAAAAAATATAAATTTAAGTGAATTTTTTTTATGAATACACAATTATTTTTTGAATGGTTAATTGGTACATTTATAATATTTTCTTCTGCTCCTATAGGTTCTCTTATAGTTTGGAATAGAATTTCTTTTGTTGGAGATTCTTTATCTCATGCTTCACTATTAGGAGTATCTTTAAGTTATATTTTAAATATTAATTACTTTTTACTAAACATATTTTTAATTACAATATTTTTATTGGCTGTTTTTTTTATAGAAATTTATTCGGATATAAAAATTGATGCTATTATTAATATTTTAACAAACATATCTTTATCTTTAAGCATAATTTTATTACATATAATTTCAAAAAAAAAAAAAATTGATATGCCTCGTTATTTTTTTGGAGATTTATCAAAAATATGTTTTTATGATGTAATAATTATATTTTTTGCTAGTTGTATTACTATAATAGTATTATATTTTTATTGGCAAAAATTTTTATTTTTAATAATAAGTCCAGATTTAGCACAAATTAATGGAGTAAATATTTTAACAACAAGATTTGTATTAATGTTTATTACAGCTTTTACAGTTAGTTTAGCAATACAATTTTTTGGAGTTTTACTAATGACTTCATTATTAGTAATACCTGCTTCTATATCTTATAAATTTTCATCATCTCCAGAATACTCAATTTTTATTTCTATTGTTATTAGTTTTATTTCTTTAAGTTTAGGAATTTTTATATCTTATTATTATAATATTCCAATTAGTCCAATAATTGTATTAAATTTATCTATTATCTTTATATTAAGTTTAATTTTTAAAAAAAATTAAATATTTTTTTTTATTTAAATTATTTTTTTTTTTTTATTTTTTTCGTACTTATTCCTAAATCTTTTAAATCAATTTTATTTAATTTATGTGGAGATCCAGTCATTAAACAACTTGCAGAAGTAGTTTTTGGAAAAGCAATTACATCACTAATATTTAAACTATTTGTTAAAATCATAGTAAGTCTATCTAATCCTAAAGCAATTCCAGCATGAGGAGGTGTTCCATAACATAATGATTTTAGAAAAAAGTTAAATTTTTGAGTATTATTTTTTGTATTTAATCCAATAATTTTAAAAACAGTTTCTTGCATTTTTTTTGTATTAATTCGAACTGATCCTCCTCCAATTTCTTCACCATTAATAATTAAATCATATGATTTTGAAAGAGATAATTCTGGATTTTTTATAAGATTTAAAATATTATTATTTTTTGGTGCACAGAATGGATGATGCATAGAAGTAAAATTATTATTAGAATCTTTTTTAAACATAGGAAAATCTACAATCCAAGTAAAAGACCAATCTAATTTATTTATAATTTTTAAATCTAAAGCAATAATATCTCTTATTTTTTCAAACCATTTATGAATTTTTTGTTTTTTACTATAAATAAAAATTAAAATATCATTTTTATGAATTTTATTTCGAAAAAAAATTTTTTTTATAATATTAATATCAAAATTATAAAAAATAGTTTTTTTAAAATGTTTTTTTTGAACTAATTCATTTTTAATTTTTATAAAATCATAGATTTTAATATCATACTTCATTATTTTTTTTTTATAAAAATTAATTTTTTTATAAGATAAACTCATTCCATTTGGAATTTTTATTGTAACAATTCTATCATTTTTAAAATTAAAATTTTTAAAAAAAGATAAATTTTTTAAATAATCACAAACATCAATTAATTCTAATGGATTTCTTAAATCTGGTTTATCTGTTCCAAATCTTTTCATTGATTCAGAATAAGATATTTTTTTTATTTTTTTTAATTTAATTTGTTTAATTTTTAACCATAAATATTTAATCATTTCTTCAATTATTTTACAAAATTTTAATTCATTAATAAAAGAAACTTCAATATCAATTTGAGTAAATTCTGGTTGTCTGTTTGATCTTAAATCTTCATCACGAAAACATTTTGCTATTTGATAATATCGATCAATTCCTGACATCATTAATAATTGTTTAAATAATTGAGGAGATTGAGGTAATGCATAAAATTTTCCTAAATGTATACGACTTGGTACTAAATAATCTCGTGCTCCTTCTGGAGTTGAACTAGTTAAAAAAGGAGTTTCTATATTCCAAAAATTATTACAATTTAAAAATTTTATAATATATTTTACAATTAAATGTCTAGTTTTAAGATTATTAAGAATTTTTGATTTTCTAATATTTAAATAGCGAAATTTTAAAAGATTTTTATTAGATTCACAATTACTTTCATCAAATGGTAATTTTTTTGAAATATTTAAAATTTTTATTTGAAAAGCAATTATTTCAACTTCTCCAGTAGAAATATTTAAATTTTTATTAATTTCTAATCTTTCTTTAACAGTTCCAAAAATTTGAATACAGAACTCTAATTTTAATTTTTCTGCGATTTTAAATACATTTTTATTTTTAGATAAACATACAACTTGAACAATTCCTTCTTGATCTCTTACATCTAAAAAAATTATTTTTCCAATATGTCTTTTTTTATTAACCCATCCACAAATACTTACTATTTTAGAGATGTGTTTTTTATTAATTTTTCCACAATAATCAGTTCTCATATATATCCTAAAACAAGAATTTTTTAATGAATTAATTTAATAGATTTGTAAAAAAAAATATTTAATATTTTAAACTATTTATATTTTTTTTAAAGAAAATTTTTTAAAACAAATAAATAAATTTTTTATGAAATGAATAAAAATTGAATTTGATATAAGCATTATATAAAATTAAATAATAATTAACGACTTCTAAATATAATTCTTCCTTTTGTTAAATCATATGATGTTAATTCAACAGTAACTTTATCTCCTGTTAATATTCTAATATAATTTTTTCTCATTTTTCCTGAAATATGAGCAATAATAATATGTTTATTTTCTAATTGCACTCGAAACATTGTATTTGGTAAAGTATCTATAACTGTTCCTTGCATTTCAATGTTATCTGCTTTTACCATATAATTTCTCTTTTTTATATTTTTTATTTATCTAAATAATACATTATTTTTTTGATATATTCTAGTAAATATATATTTTTTAAATTTAAAAAATTTATTGAGATTCTAGATATTTTTCTGCATCTAATGATGCTATACATCCTCCAGAAGAAGCAATGATAGCTTGTTTATAAGAATTATAAATTACATCTCCTGCTGCAAAAACTCCAGGAATATTTGTTTGTGAAAAGTATTTTTTTGAATTTTTTAAAAGAATATATCCATCTTTCATATTAATATTATTTTTAAAGATTTTTGTATTTGGATTATGACCAATTGCTATAAATATTCCAGATATGCTAATATTTTTTTTATTTTTATTTAAAGTGGATTCTATTCTTATTCCATTGACTTTATTTTTATCTCCAAATATTTTTTTAACTTGATATGAATTATGAAAAATTATTTTTTTTAATTTTATTTTTTTTAATATTTTTTTAATCAATATTTTTTCAGCAGTAAAATAATTTTTTCTATGTATTAAATGTACTTTTTTTGAAATATTTGATAAATATAAAGTTTCTTCTAATGCAGTATTCCCTCCTCCAATAACTGATACAATTTTATTTTTATAAAAATATCCATCACAAATCGCACAAGTAGAAACTCCTTTTCCTAAATATAAACTTTCAGATTTTATTCCTAAATACTTTGGAACTGATCCAGTTGCAATAATAATTACATCTGTTTTATATTGATTTCTTTCTCCTATTAAATGAAATGGTTTAGATTGAAAATTAATTGAAATTATATGATCATCTATAATTTTTGTATTAAATTTTAATGCATGTTTTTTTAATCTTTTTATAAAGTTTATTCCATTTAATTTTTTATAATCTCCAGGCCAATTTTCTATTATATTAGTATTTATTAATTGACCTCCAGGTAAATTTCCAGAAATAATAATTGGTTTTAAATTAGCTCTTGAAGAATATATTCCAGCAGTATACCCAGCTGGTCCTGAACCAAGAATTACAATTCTATTTTTTATAATTTTTTTTTTATTCATATTTTTTTATTTGTTATTTTTTGTATGTATTTCGATATTTATTAAATTAAGTTATAATATAATAAATTCAACTGAATTTATATATAAAATATTTTTTTATTTAATTTTTAAATAATTTAAATATTTTTTTTAAAATTATTAAAAAAAAATTTAATTTATTAATAAATTTTTTAAAAAATTTATAATTATTGAGTAAAAATAAAATGATTAATATAAAAATTTTAAGAAAATCAATTGATAAAACTGCTGTCAAATTATTAAAAAAAGGTTTCATATTAAATGTTAAAAAATTTAATAAACTTGAAAAAAAAAGAAAAAAAATACAAATAATAACAGAAAATTTTAGATCTATTCAAAAAAATATATCAAAAAAAATTGGAAATATAAAAAATTTAGAAAATAAAAAAAAATATTTAAAAAAAAATAAAAAAATAAGTAAAAAAATTAATAAATATAATAAAAAATTTTATAAAATTAAAAAAAAAATACATAATTTTATGATAAAAATTCCAAATATTTTATCTAAAGATGTTCATTTTGGAGAAACTTCTTTTGATAATAAAATTATATATAATTATGGAAAATTTAAGAAAATGGATTTTGAAATAAAAAATCATGTAGACTTAGGAAATAATATTAATGGATTTAATTGGCATGCTTCTACTAAAATAACTGGATCAAATTTTGTTATAATGCAAGGTAATCTTTCAAAACTATATCGAATATTAAGTCAATTTATGTTAGATTTACATATAAGTTTTCACAAATATCAAGAAATTTATGTACCATATATAGTGAATGAAAATAGTATTTATGGAACAGGACAATATCCTAAATTTAAATCTGATTTATTTTTTATAAATTCTAAAAAAAATAAAAAACAAAAAAAATACTTTTTAATTCCTACAGCAGAAGTTCCTTTAACAAATTTAGTTAAAAACACTATTTTAAAAAAATCAGATTTACCATGTATGTTTGTTGCAAATACTCCATGTTTTCGTTCCGAGTCTAAGTCTTATGGAAAAAAATTTCAAGGATTAATTCGATTACATCAATTTGATAAAGTTGAATTAGTACAAATTACTCATCCAAAAAATTCTTCTACTGCTTTAGAAGAAATAACATCTCATGCTGAAAAAGTTTTACAACTTTTAAAATTACCATATAGAAAAGTTTTATTATGTTCTAAAGAAACTAATTTTTCTTCAAAAAAAACATATGATTTAGAAGTATGGTTTCCTTCTCAAAATACTTATAAAGAAATTTCTTCTTGTTCTAATATGAGTGATTTTCAAGCTAGACGAATAAAAGCTCGTTATTTTGATATTAAAAAAAATAAAAATTTATATGTTCATACATTAAATGGATCAGGATTAGCTATTGGAAGAACTTTAGCTGCTATATTAGAAAATTATCAATTAAAAGATGGAAGTATTAAAATACCAAAAATTTTAAGAAAAAAATATATGAATGGATTAAAAATTTTAAAATAATTTAAATTAAAATTTTATATTTATAAAAAAAATAATAATTTTAAACGGTGAAAATATGAATAATAAAACTTATAATTTTAGTTCTGGTCCATCTATGTTACCTATAGAAGTAATGAATCAAGCAAAAAAAGAGTTTCAAAATTGGAATAATTTAGGAGCTTCAATTTTAGAAATTAGTCATCGTAGTAAAGAATTTTTAAAGCTTATTACAAACTCTAAAAAAAATTTAAGAAATTTATTAAATATACCAAAAAATTATAAAATATTATTTTGTCATGGAGGAGCAAGAGGTCAATTTGCTGCTGTTCCAATGAATTTATTAAAAAAAAATGATAAAGCTGATTATATTTATAGTGGATATTGGTCTAAAAAAGCAGAAGAAGAAGCAAAAAAATATTGTTGCACAAATGTAATTAATACTATTTCATTACATGATAAAAAAAAATATATTATTCCTATGAAACAATGGAAAATAAATAATAAATCAAAATATATACATTATTGTCCAAATGAAACAATTGAAGGAATATCTATTCATGAAGAACCAATTTTCAAAAATAAATATGTAATTGGAGATTTTTCTTCTACTTTACTTTCTCGACCAATTGATATTAATAAATATTCTTTAATTTATGCTAGTGCTCAAAAAAATTTAGGCACTTCTGGTATTACTATAATTATTATAAAAAAAGAATTAATAAAAAATTCTAAACAAAATGTTCCATCTATATTAAATTATAAAACTATGTTGGAATATAATTCAATTTTTAATACTCCAACTAATTTTTCTTGGTATTTGTCAAATTTAGTATTTTGTTGGTTAAAAAAAAAAGGAGGATTAAAAGAAATAGAAAAAATAAATATAAAAAAATCTAATTTATTATATAAAAAAATAGATAGTAGTAATTTTTATATAAATAATATAAAAAAAGAAAATAGATCTATTATGAATGTTGTGTTTAAATTAAAAAATGAAAAATTAAATAATATTTTTTTAAAAGAATCAACTTTAAATAATTTATATTCTCTTAAAAATCATAAAGTAGCTGGAGGAATTAGAGCTTCGATATATAATTCTATGCCAATAGAAGGAATAAAACTACTTGTTAAATTCATGTCATATTTTGAAAAAAAATATAAATATGAGTAATATTTAATTTATTTTAAAAAAAAATAATAAAATATAAAAAAATATGGATTATTATGAAAAAAAAAATAGTTATTAATACACCTTTAAAAATTGATGGAGAAATAATTCTTCCAGGATCAAAAAGTATAACTAATCGAGCATTATTATTTTCTGCTCTTTCAGAAGGAAAAACATATTTAAAAAATATTTTATATAGTGATGATGTTAAATACATGCTTAATGCTTTAAAATTATTAGGAATAAAATATAATTTATCAAATGATAAAAAAATATGCAAAATATATGGAGTTGGAAATAAATTTCCTATAACAAAAAATGTGACTTTATTTTTAGGAAATGCAGGAACAGCTGTTCGATTTCTTTTATCAGTGTTATCAATTAAAAATAGTAATATTATTATTACTGGTGATGAAAGAATGAAAAATAGACCAATTAAACATTTAGTTGATTCTTTAATTCAAGGAGAAGCTAAAATTTCATATATTCAAAGAAAAAATTTTCTTCCAATTAAAACAAATGGACAATTTAAAGGAGGAACAATTACATTAAATGGAAGTATTTCAAGTCAATTTTTAACAGCTTTACTAATCGCTGCTCCATTATCTTTAAAAAAAACTAAAATATTAATTAAAGGTAAGTTAGTTTCAAAACCATATATAGATATAACTATAAAAATGATGAAATCTTTTGGAGTTATCATAAAAAACTTTAATTATAAATTTTTTTTAATTAATGGTAATCAAAAATATATTTCTCCAAAAAAATATTTTATAGAAGGAGATGCATCTTCTGCATCATATTTTTTATCTGCAGCTGCAATAAAAGGAGGTACAGTAATAATTAAAGGCGTTGGAAAAAAAAGTATACAAGGTGATATAAAATTTTGTTCTATTTTAAAAAAAATGGGAGCAAAAATTTATTTAGGAAAAAATTTTATTCAATGTACTAAAAATAAATTAAAAAGTATTGATATGGATATGAATGATATACCAGATGCTGCAATGACAATTGCTATTACCGCTCTTTTTTCAAATGGCACAACAAATATTCGAAATATATATAATTGGAGAGTAAAAGAAACAGATCGTTTATATGCTATGGCTACTGAATTAAAAAAAATTGGAGCAAAAGTAGAAGAAGGAAAAGATTATTTAACTATTACTCCTCCAAGAAAATTTAAAAAAGTAGAAATTGAAACTTATAATGATCATAGAATTGCAATGTGTTTTTCACTAATTTCTTTATCCGGTACTTCGGTAACTATTTTAAATCCTAATTGTATAAATAAAACTTTTCCAAATTATTTTAAAGATTTTTTATCTATATGTAAATATACTTAAAGACAGAAAATAAAAAATAATAAAAAATTTATATTAAAAATTAATTTAAAAAATAAATATGAAAAAAAAACCTCCAGTTATAACAATTGATGGTCCTAGTGGAGTTGGAAAAAGTACAATTTCTTATGCTATTTCTAAAAAATTAAATTGGAATATTCTCGAATCAGGATATTTATATAGAATTATTGCCTATTATGTTTTTAAAAAAAAAATACCAATATATGAAAAAAATATTATTTCAATTTTAAAAAATATAAAATTTAATTTTAAATATAGTGATAAAATAATTAAAGTATATTATAAAGAAAAAGATATTTCAAAAGAAATTTGTTCAGAAGAAATTTCTATGATTTCTTCAAAAATTTCAATTTTTCCTTATATACGTTATTGGTTATTATCTAAACAAAGAGAATTTAGAAAATTTCCAGGATTAATTGCTAATGGAAGAGACATGGGAACTGTAGTTTTTTCAGATGCTATATTAAAAATATTTTTAACTACTTCAATACAAGAAAGATCTAAAAGAAGATATTTAGAATTAAAATCTAAAGGATTTAAAATAAATTTTTATACTTTAATAAATAAAATTAAAAAACGAGATAAAAGAGATAAAAATAGAATAATTTGTCCTTTAAAACCTGATAAAAATGCTATAATTATTGATTCAACTAACATGAGTTTTTCTAAAACTTTAAAATATATTTTAAAAAATATAAAAAAAAAATTAAAAATATTTAAAAAAAAACACCTAAACAAGGAATAGTTATCAGGATAATTAAAAAAATTTTTTAACATTGATGTTAAAAAATTTTAAAATTTTTTTATTAAAAAAAAGATAAAAATTAATATGAAAGAATCATTTTCTAAATTATTTCAAGAATCATTAAAATTTACACAAACAAAATCAGGATCTATTATTAAAGGAATTATTCTAGCAATAGAAAAAGATATAGTATTAGTAGATTCTGGATTAAAATCAGAATCAGTTATACCAATTGAACAATTTAAAAATTCCCATGGAGAAATAGAAATTAAAGTTGGAGATAAAGTAAAACTAGCTCTTGATTCTGTAGAAAATGGATTTGGAGAAACTTTATTATCACGTGAAAAAGCAAAACGTCATCAATCTTGGTTAATTCTTGAAAAAACTTATGAAAATTCTAGTAACATTGAAGGAATTATAAATGGAAAAGTAAAAGGGGGGTTTACAGTAGAATTAAAAGATATTCGTGCTTTTTTACCAGGTTCATTAGTTGATATAAGACCAATTAGAGAAACATCACATTTAGAAGGAAAAAAATTAATATTTAAAGTAATAAAACTTGATCAAAAAAGAAATAATGTTGTAGTTTCGAGAAGAGCTGTAATTGAATCTGAAAATAGCGCTGAACGTGATCAATTATTAAAAAATATGAAAGAAGGATTAGAAATTAAAGGAATAGTAAAGAATTTAACAGATTATGGAGCATTTATTGACTTAGGTGGTGTAGATGGTTTATTACATATTACAGATATGGCATGGAAAAGAGTAAAACATCCTAGTGAAATAGTAAGTATAGGAGAAGAAGTTTTAGTTAAAATACTAAAATTTGATCAAGAAAAAACTAGAGTATCATTAGGTTTAAAACAACTAGGAGAAGATCCTTGGAATAATATTTCTATTCGATATCCAGAAAAATCAAAAATATCAGGAAAAATTACTAATTTAACAGATTATGGATGTTTTGTAGAAATTGAAGAAGGAATAGAAGGTTTAGTACATATTTCAGAAATGAATTGGACAAATAAAAATATTCATCCTTCTAAAGTAGTTAAATTAAATAAAGTTATAGAAGTAATGGTTTTAGACATTGATGAAGAAAGAAGAAGAATTTCATTAGGATTAAAACAATGTACAAAAAATCCATGGAAAGAATTTTCTAAAATTAATACAAAAGGAATGAAAGTAAATGGAATTATTAAGTCTATTACTGATTTTGGAATTTTTATAGGATTAGAAGGAGGAATTGATGGATTAGTTCATTTATCTGATATAGATTGGAAAATTCCTGGAGAACAAGCAGTAAAAAATTATAAGAAAGGAGATAAAATTTCTGCTATAGTTTTACAAGTAGATTCAGATAGAGAAAGAATATCTTTAGGAATTAAACATATTAAAAAAGATCCATTTAATAAATATATTAAAAAAAATAAAAAAGGATCTATTATATCAGGAACTATTAAAAATATTACATCAAAAGATAAAATAATTATTTCTCTTAAAAAAAATGTTATAGGAATAATAAATTTCACTAATCTTAACAAAAAAGATATAGATAAAAAAATTAATAAAATAAAAAAGAAAAAAATATTTGATTTTGTTATTCAAAGTATTGATCGAAAAAAAAGAATTATATATCTATCTTTCTTAAAAAAAAAAAAAGAAAAGAAAGAACAAAATTCTAATTTTTTAACTAATAAAAAAAATAAAAAAAAAAAAATAAAAAATAAAGAAAATTTTTCTAGTACAATGAGTCATGCTTTTATCGATGCGAAAAATATAGAATAAATAAATTTAGATTCTAAAAAATAAATTTTTTTATAAAAACTATAATTTATAGTACGAAAAAGTATAATGTAATACTTTTAAATACTATAAACATATTATAAATAATAAAAAAATGTTTTTAATAAAATTTAATATTAAGAGAAATAAATGAAAAAACCTATTATTGTTGCAAATTGGAAATTAAATGGAAATAAAAATTTTGTACAAGAATTTATAAAATATTGTAATTTACATTTAAATAAAAATTTTAAAAAAAGTACAATTATAATTTCTCCTCCAATAATATATATTAAATATATAAAGAAATTTCTTAAAAATAAAAAAATATATTTTTCATCTCAAAATGTAGATTATCATGATCAAGGAGCTTTTACTGGAGAAATTTCTGCAAATATGTTATCTGAAATTGGAGTTAAATATTCAATATTAGGTCATTCTGAAAGAAGAAAAAATCATTTTGAAAGTAACAAAATAATAGCAAAAAAATTTTATTCTTTAAAAAAAAATAATTTAGTTCCAATACTTTGTATTGGAGAAACAAATAAAGAAAAAAAATTAAATTTAACTGAAAAAATTTTAAAAAAACAAGTTGATTCAATATTTTTAAAATGTGGAAAATTAGCTTTTCATAAAACTATTGTTGCATATGAACCAATATGGGCAATCGGAAGTGGAAAAAGTGCTTCTCCATATTTAATTAATAAAATTCTTAAAATGATAAAAAAATATATCATAAAAAATAGTTCAAATAATATTAAAGTATATATGCAATATGGAGGTTCCGTTTCTTATAAAAATTTTGAAGAAATAATTCGTTTAAAATATGTTGATGGAGTATTAATTGGATCAGATTCTTTAAATTTTAAGAATTTTTGTAAAATAATTAATATTTCAGATTTTATAAATAAATAATATATTAAATTGTTTTTTTTTTTTTATTTCTTAAAAAGAATTAATTTAAATTATTAACTATTTCAATCAATTTTTTTTGAAATTTTTTTTTCATAAATTTTATAGAATAATTTATATTATGATGAATAATTTTATTATCTTGAATACCAATACATTTTCCAAATTTTTTTTGTAATAAAAGTTCAATTGAATAAAATCCCATTCTAGAAGCAAGAATTCTATCAAACGCAACTGGAGCTCCACCTCTTTGGATATGTCCAAGAATTGTAGCTCTAGTTTCTCTTTTTGTATGAAATTCAATACTTTTTGCTAATTTTTTAACATCACATATTTTCTCTGTAATAGCAATTACAGCATTTTTTTTTCCTGTTTTAATATCTTGTTTAATTTTTTTTATTAATTTATTTTTATCATATTTCATTTCTGGAGTAATTACATATTCACAACCACCTGCAATAGCTGAAAAAATAGTTAAATCTCCACAATATCTTCCCATAATTTCAACAATGGATATTCTTTTATGAGAACAAGAAGTATCTCTTAATCGATCAATTGCTTGAACAACAGTTTCTAAAGCAGTATGATAACCAATAGTAAAATCTGTACCAGAAACATCATTATCAATTGTTCCAGGAATTCCAATGCAAGGAAAATTCATTTTATTTAATTTATTTGCTCCTGCATATGTTCCATTACCACCAATTACTATTAATGCATCTATTTTTCTATTTTTCATATTTTGAATTGCTATTTTTCTTTCATTTTTTTTTAAAAAATTTAAATAACGAGCAGTACCTAAAAAAGTTCCTCCTCTATTTATAATATTAGAAACTATATTTTTATTTAATTTAATCATTTTATTTTTGCATAATCCTAAATAACCATCTAATACACCTAATATTTTTATTTTTTTATTACAAGATGTTTGAACTATGCTTCGAATAGCAGCATTCATTCCTGGAGAATCTCCTCCACTAGTTAGAACTGCTATTTTCTTAATCATATCTTTATTCCTTTACTGTAAATTTATTTATAAAAAATACTGTTATTAATTTTTTTCATATTATTAAAATTAATTAAAAAATCTTATTATTAAAATTATATAAAATAATATTTTATTGGATTACAATATTTATCAAATTTATATATTATTGGTTTTCCAGTTGGTATATTTAAATCTGGAACATCTTTTTCATCTATTTTATCTAAATATTTTATTAAAGCTCTTAAAGAATTACCATGAGCTACAATAATTATTTTTTTATTTTTTTTAATTTGAGGAACAATAATATCATTCCAATAAGGAAGTACTCTTTTTAATGTTAAATCTAAACTTTCGCTTAATGGAACATCTGTTTTTTTCATGTCAGAATATCTATTATCATATCCTGAAAATTTATCATTTAATGATTTCATTTTAGGTGGAATTACACTAAAACTTCTTCTCCAATCAATTACATTTTTTTTTCCATAAAACGGAATAACTTCATCTTTATTTAAACCTTGTAACGCGCCATAATGTCTTTCGTTTAATCTCCATGTTTTATATACTGGTATCCATGATTGATTAATTTTTTTTAATATTTTCCAAAGAGTAAAAATTGCTCTTTTTAAAACAGAAGTGTAAGCTATATCAAAATTTATATTATATTTTTTTAGAATTTCACCAGCTTCTCGAGCTTCTTTTATTCCATTTTTAGTTAAATTAACATCGTTCCATCCTGTAAAATTATTTAATTCGTTCCATTCACTTTCTCCATGTCTTAAAAAAACTACTTTAAAAGTCATATTTTTAATTCCTCTTTTATTTAATAATTGCTGTTTATTTTTACGAATACTAATATAATTCTTTTTAAATTCTATTGCAAAAATTATATTTATTTTAAATTTATATATAAAAAAAAAAAAAAAAAAAAAAAAATAAAAAATTTTTAATTTATTATAAAATTTTTTTAAAAATTAAATATCTAAAGATATATTAATAAAATTTTCAAGTGTATTTTTAATTTTCATTAAAAATCCTACTGAATCTTTTCCGTCAATTAATCTATGATCGTAAGATAAAGAAATATACATCATAGGAGCAATTATAATATCTTTATTTTTATGTACTATAGGTCGTTTTTTAATTGTATGTATTCCTAATATTGCTGTTTGAGGATAATTTATAATTGGAGTAGATAATAAAGATCCAAAAACTCCTCCATTAGTAATTGTGAAAGTTCCACCATTTAAATCATCTAATGTCAGTTTTCCATTTTTACCTTGTATAGAATAAAAATTTATTTTTTTTTCAATATCTGACATACTCATTTTATCAGCACTAAATAAAACTGGTGCAACTAAACCTCTATCAGTAGAAATAGCAATATTAATATTTAAACTATCATAAAAAATTATCTTATTTCTATAAATAGAAGTATTAATTTGAGGAAAATTTTTTAATGCTAAAATAACAGATTTAACAAAAAATGACATCAATCCAAGTTTTATATTATGTTTATTTCTAAATTTTTCTCCAAATTTTTTTCTTATTTTTATTATAGAACTCATATTTACTTCATTAAAAGTTGTTAACATTGCTGTTTTATTTTTAGATTTAACAAGTTTTTGAGAAATAATTTGACGAAAAGATGACATTTCTATAATTTTTTTTATTTTTAATTTTTTATTTACTGAAAAATTTTTATTGAAATTAGTATCATTGTTTTCTGATTTTTTTTCTATTATTTTTTCTTTTAATGATATTTTTTTTATAAATTTTTCATCTTTTTTATGAGATAATTTTATTTTTCTTCGAAGAGAAGGAGACAAATTTTCTTTTTTTATAGAAATTTTTTGAGAATATTTTTTTTTTTTTTTTATATAACATAATAAATCTTTATTTTTTACTAATTTTCCAACATCTTTATTAATAAAAATTAATTTACCTGAAGTAGATGCAGGGACTTCTATAATTATTTTATCAGTTTCTAAATCGACTAATAAATCATCTCTTATAATATAATCTCCAATTTTTTTATGCCATTTAACAATTTTTGCATGATGAACAGATTCAGGAAGTTCAGGTACTAAAATTTTTATTTTTTCGCTCATTTTATAATTATCTCTTAATCGTATCTATATTTTAAATGCTTTTGTAATAATCTTTGACTGATCATGTCTATGAATATAAATACTTCCAGTAGCAGATGAAGAAGATTCTTTTCTTCCAATATATTTTATTGATATGTTATTTTTTAAAATTTTTTTAAAACAATTTTTTATATAAATCCATGCACCTTGATTAGATGGTTCTTCTTGACACCAATATATTTTTTTTACTTTTAAATATTTAGATAAAATATTCAATATTTTATTACTTGGAAAAGGATATAATTGTTCGATTCTAATTAATAATATGTCTTTAATTTGTTTATTTTTTTTTTTCTCTAATAATTCATAATATATTTTTCCTAAACAAAAAATAATTTTTTTAATTATTTTATTTTTTAAAAAATTACTTTTATAAAGTACTTTTTTAAATTTTCCTTTATAAATTTCATTAAAATAAGAACCTGACATTGGATTTCTTAAAAGTGATTTTGGAGAAAAAATAATTAATGGGCATTTCATTTTTTTAAATACATGCTGACATAATAAATGAAAAATTTGAGAAGAAGTAGTTGGAATACATAAACGTATATTTTCTTTAGAACATAACTGCAAATATCTTTCTATCCTTGCAGAAGAATGCTCGGGACCTTGACCTTCATGACCATGCGGTAAAAACATTACTATTCCAGAATTTTGATTCCATTTTTCTTTTCCAGAACTAATAAATTGATCTATTACAACTTGAGCAACATTTGAAAAATCTCCAAATTGTGCTTCCCAAATAATTAATGTATTTTTATTTTTTAAACTATATCCATATTCAAAAGCTAAAACAGCTTCTTCTGATAAAGCAGAATTCCATATATAAAAATTTCCATTTTTAATTTTTTTTAAAGGAGAATAAATTTTTTCATTTTTTTGATCATAAATAACAGCATGACGATGAAAAAATGTTCCTCGAATAACATCTTCTCCTGAAATTCTACAAGATATTCCATTTTTTAATAAATATGCATAAGCTAAAGTTTCAGCAGCTCCCCAATCTAATTTTTTTTTTAAAAAAATCATATCTTTTCTATCTAAATAAATTTTTTTTACTAATGGATGAATATTAAAATTTTTAGGTAATTTATTTATAAATTTCCCTAATTTTTGAAATTTTTTTTTTGAATATTTTTTAAAATAAAAATTTTTATTTGTATTTAAACGCATAAAATCTTTATTTATTTTAGATTTAAATTTTAAAGTATCATATTTTAAAAATATTATACTTTCTGAATCTAACATTTTTTTATAACTTAATGTTATTTTATTTAAAATTTTTAATGTAATTATTTTTTTTTTTATTAATTTATTTGAATAAATTTCTTTTACAGTAGGATGTTGTTTTATAATTTTATACATTAATGGTTGAGTTACAGTTGGATCATCTGATTCATTATGTCCATTACGTCTATATCCTATTAAATCAATAAATACATCTTTTTTAAATTTTTTTCGATAATTAATAGCCATTTGAATAGAAAAAATACATGCTTCTGGATCGTCTGAATTTACATGAAAAATTGGTGATTCAAGTATTTTAGCAATATCAGTAGAATAATAACTTGATCTCATATTATTTATTTCTGAAGTAGTAAATCCTATTTGATTATTAATTATTATATGTAAAGATCCGCCTACATTATATCCAGGAGTTTGAGATAAATTTAAAGTTTCTTGAATTACTCCTTGAGAAATAAAAGACGCATCTCCATGTATCATAATAGAAAGAACTTTATTACTATCAAAATTTTTTAAAGAATCAATTCGAGCTCTTGAAATTCCCATAATAACTGGATTTATAATTTCAAGATGAGAAGGATTATATGATAAATTTAAATTTCCTTCTCCATATTTTGTTTTTATTTGTGTATTAAATCCAAGATGATATTTAACGTCTCCATTATTAATAGATTTTATATTTTTTCCATCAAATTCTTCAAATAATTTTTTTGAAGACTTTCCTAACACATTTATTAATACATTTAATCTACCTCGATGAGCCATTCCGATATAAAAATATGAAACATTTTTTTTAATTGAAAAAGAAAGAATTTCATATAGCATAGGAATTAAAGAATCATTTCCTTCTAAAGAAAATCTTTTATAACCTGGATATTTTGAATTAATATATTTTTCAAATGTTTCAGAATAAATAATTGCTCTTAAAATATCTATCTTTTTCTTAAAATTAATTTTTTTTTCATTCCATTTATTTTCAATATAATTCGTTATCCATTTTTTTTCTTTTTTAGAACTAATATGATTATATTCAAAACCAATTGTATGACAATATTTTTTTTTTAACCATTGAATAAAAAAATCTATATTTAAAAATTTTTTATTTTTTTGTTTTTTTAAAATAATTTTTTTGTATAAATCTTTATCTAAAAATTTAAAAAATTTATAGTTTAATAAATTAACATCATATTTAATATTTTTTTTATATAAAGGATTTAAGTTAGAATATTTATGTCCATTATTTCTAAAAAAATTTAATATTTTAAGTATTTTTTCTTTTTTTAAATTAAAATTTTTTTTTTTTAAATTCAATTTATCATAAATAATATTTTTATTTTTTGTCAAATTTAAAATTTTTTTAGAATTGTTTTTATTTTTATAAAAAAAATTTTTATCAAAATTTTTAAATTTTTCTATCCAAAATTCACTTACAGAATTTTTATTATTTAAATATTTTAAATATATATTTTCAATATATTTTTGATTTATTGAATTCATCCACGATTCATCTAAAATATTATTAAAATCTTTAAATTTCATTTTTTACTCTTTAAATTTTTTCATTTTTAAGATTATATAATTTAATGTGTAATTTTTATTTATTTTTTGAAAAAAATAAAATAAAAAAAAACAATAAAAATTTTTAAATAGGATTATGTATGTTAAAAAAATTAATTTTTAATTCTTTATATTTTGAACTTAACCATTTTCCTAATAATTGTATACCTCCAATTTCTGTAGCATGATGACCAGCAGAAAAAAAATGTATACCTGATTCACGAGCATAATGAGTAGTTTCTTCAGAAGCTTCTCCAGTAATAAAACAATCAATATTATTTTTTATTACTTGATGAATAAATTTTTGACCTTTTCCACTACACCAAGCCACACTAAATATTTTTTTATTTTTATTATTTGCAATATAAATTGGTTTCCTTTTAAAAATGGAATATATTTTTTGATATAATTCTATTCCACTTAATAAAATTTTAAAATGACCTTTCCATAAATAAGGATTTAATGTTCCTTCTTTTTTTATATTTAAAACTTTTTTTATATAAAAATTATTACTTAATTTATTATGAGCATCTAAAGGTAAATGCCAACTATAAAGATTGATATTATTTAATAAAATTGTTTTTAAACGTTTTCTATAAAATCCATAAATATTTTTTGAATCGTGATCCCAAAAATATCCATGATGAACAATAATAGAATCAAAATTATTTTTTATAGCTTGATCTAATAAAGATTGACAAGCTGTAACTCCAATAGCTATTTTATTAACTTCAGAACATCCTTCTATTTGAAGTCCGTTATAAGTAGAATCTAAAAATTTTGATGAATTTAATTTTTTATTTATTATTTTTTCTAAAAATGTATTCTTCATATTTTTTTTTATTTATTTTTTTTATTTTTTTAATAAATTTTATTTTTGTTTGGAAATAATCAACAATAGGTTTAGGATATTTTGTATTAGGTTCATTTTTTTTTAACCATAAATATGGTTTATGTATATTTTTTATTGGAACATTTTTTAATTCTTTAACATATTTTTTTATAAAAATTCCGTTAAAATCAAACTTTTTTGATTGTATATATGGATTAAACATACGTATATAAGAAACTGAATCTATTTTAATAGATGAAATCCATTTCCAATTTCCATTATTTATAGAAATATCAGAATCAATTAAATATAACATAAAATATCGTTCTCCAATTCTCCAATCAATTAATAAATTTTTAACTAAAAAACTAGAAGTAATCATACGTATTCTATTATTCATCCATCCAGTTTTTTTTAATTGCCTCATTCCAGCATCTATAATAGGAAATCCTGTTAAACCTTTTTTCCAAGACTTAAAATAAAACATATTTTTTTTATATTTCATTTTTTTTTTAAACAATTTAAAAGAAAAATTTTCTGATAAATTTGGATATGAAACGATTAAATTTTTAAAAAAATCTCTCCATAATAATTTTTCTAATAAAATAAATGAACTTTTATAATTATTTTTTCTATATTTCAAAATATAATAAAAAAATCTTCTAATTGAAATTACTCCTAAATTTAAATATACTGAACATTCACTAGTATTATTTAAATATAAGAAATCTTTGTTTTTAAAATATGAAACAATTTTTTTTTTAAAAAAATAAATTATTTTTTCTTTAATTAATTTATCTTTAAATGGAAATCTCTTTTCGTTAAAAAATTTATTTTTATAATTAAATTTTATTTTTTTATTATTTAAGATAATATTATTTTTAATTCTTATTTTTGGTTTTGAAAAACAAACAATTTTATTTTTTTTTAAATATTTTAATGATTTTTTTTTAAAAAAATAAAAAGTTTTATATGTATGACCAGAATTATTTTTAATAATATTTGGAGAAATTAAACAGTTATCATGAAAATTTAAAACTTTAATGTTATTTTTTATTAATTTTTTACTTAAAATTAAATCTCTATTTAATTGATTTAATTCATATTGAATATTATAAAAAAAATATTTTATACTATATTTTTTACAAATTGATAAAATATATTTTATAGATTCATTAAAACTATTTAATTTTTTATATAAAAATTTTATGTTTAAAGTATAAAACTTTTTTTTTAAATATAATAATCTTTTTTTAATAAAATTTTTTTGATAATGAGAAATAGAAAAATATTTCTGATCTTTATATATATAAATAAATAATATGATAATATTATTTTTTTTATATTTACAAGCATGATAAAGAGCTTTATTATCATCAATTCTTAAATCATTTCTCATCCAAACTATAGAAGTCATATATAAAATTAACCTTATTTTAATATGCTTAAAAAAAAATTTTTTATCTTTAATTTTAAAAATTTTTATAACAAAAATTTTTTAATAATTTAATATTAAACTTTAAAATTTTTCAATGAGGATATCAAAAAAAATGAATAAAATAGGAATTTTTTTTGGAACTGATACAGGAAATACAGAAAAAATATCTAAAATGATAAAAAAAAAAATAGGAATAAAATCTGTTATGTATGATATATCTTCGTCTTCTGAAAAAGATTTTTTAAAATATAATTTTTTAATTTTAGGAGTACCAACATGGTATTATGGAGAAATTCAAGCAGATTGGGATGATTTTCTTCCAATTTTTAAAAAAATAAATTTTAGAAATAAAAAAATAGCAATATTTGGATGTGGAGATCAAGAAGATTACGGAGAATATTTTTGTGATGCTATGAGAATTATATATGATATTGTAGTATCTAAAGGTGCAAAAATAATAGGAAAATGGCCATCTAAAAATTATGTTTTCGATTCATCAAAGGCATTATTAAATAAAAATAATTTTTTAGGATTAGTTATTGATGAAGATAGACAACCAGAACTAACAAAAAAAAGAGTAAAAAAATGGATAAAAATTATTTTAAAAAAAATTAAAGAATGAAATGAATATAAAATAATTAAATTAGGTATATATAGAAAATACTATATACCTAGATTTAATATAAATTAAAATATTTTAAAAAAAATTAATCATTTAAAGAAACTAATTCAACTAAATCCAATACTTTACTAGAATATCCTGTTTCGTTATCATACCAAGATATTAATTTTACAAAATTTTTATTTAAAGACAACCCAGCTTTAGAATCAAAAATAGAAGTTAATTCAGAGCCATTAAAATCAGTAGAAACAACATTATCATTAGTATATCCTAATATTCCTTTCATTGAATTTTTTGAATAATTTTTTATTATTGAACAAATATTTTCATAATTTGAAGATTTTTTATATCTACATGTTAAATCAACAACAGAAACATTTGGTGTAGGAACTCTAAATGCTATTCCTGTAAGTTTTTTATTTAATTCAGGTAATACTTGACAAACAGCAGAAGCTGCACCTGTAGAAGAAGGTATAATATTTTGTAAAGCACCTCTTCCTCCTCTCCAATCTTTTAAAGATACTCCATCAACAGTTTTTTGAGTTGATGTAGTAGCATGAACTGTAGTCATTAATCCTTCTATGATAGTAAATTCAGTATTTATTATTTTTGCCAGGGGAGCTAAACAATTTGTAGTACATGAAGCATTTGAAACTATTTTTTCTCCCTTATAAGAACAAAAATTAACACCTTTTACAAACATTGGAATATTATCTTTTGAAGGACCTGTAATAACTACTTTTTTGGCCCCAGCTGAAATATGTTTCATGGTAGTTTCTTTCGTTAAAAAAAGTCCAGTAGATTCAATTACTACATCAACAGAAAATTTGTTCCATTTTAAATTTTCTAAATTTCTTTCAGAAGTAATGTGAATAATCTTATCTTTAATTTTTATAAAATTTTTTCCAAATTTTATATTTTTTTTAAACTTTCCATGAGTAGAATCATATTTTAACATATATGCTATATAATCTGAACTCAGTAAATCATTTATTGCTACTATCTCAATATTTTTTCTAGATTGAGCAAGTCTAAAAACCATTCTTCCGATTCTTCCAAAACCATTAATTCCTACTTTAATAGTCATATTTTTCTCACAATAATAATAAAAGATTAGATTCTTTAAAATAATAAATTTAAAAAAAATATTAATTTTAAAATTATAAATTTAAAAAATTTTATTTTAAATTAAAATAAATTTTTTAAATTTAATTATAGTAAAAAAAATAAAAAATAATTTTTATTTTTAAAAATTATATTATAATATATTTTTTATAAATTAATTTTAACATAAATTTTATATATATATATATAAAATATTAAAATTTTAATTAATTATAAAGACATTTGTCAATCAAATAAGAATTTATATTTTAAATTTTTATAATATATATTTAAGAAAAAATTTTTTATATATTATGATCAATAATTATTATATAAATATATTTTAAAAAAAAATAGATAAATTCAGTTTAACTTTTGTTTGTTCTCAATTTTATGAAAAAAACTTATATAAAATTATTTAATGAAGATTTACTTAATATAAATATTAATCAATATGTAATCCATATTCAATATGGAATAGGGATATATAAAGGATTAATCACAATAAAAACAGAAGGAATAAAATGTGAATACTTAATAATTTTATATGCAGATAATGATAAATTATATGTTCCAATATCTTCATTAAATTTAATAAGTAAATATAATAAAATAGAAAATAAAAATGTTCGTTTAAATAAATTAGGTAACAAAAATTGGAAAAAAGAAATTAAAAAGATTTCAAAAAAAATATTTAATACAGCAAAAACATTATTTAAAATATATTCAAATCGCATTTCTAAAAAAGGATTTGCATTTAAACAATATTCAAAAAAATATTTAAAATTTTGTAAAAATTTTCCTTTTAAAACTACACCAGATCAATCTAAAGTAATAAATTCTGTTTTAAATGACATGTTTTCTTCAAAACCAATGGATCGTTTAGTCTGTGGAGATGTAGGTTTTGGAAAAACAGAAGTAGCTATGAGAGCAGCTTTTATAGCTAGTTGTAATAAAAAACAAGTAGCTATTTTAGTTCCTACTACATTATTAGCACAACAACATTATAATAATTTTACTCAAAGATTTTCTAAATATTCTATTTCAATAAATATGTTATCTAGATTTAATACACTAACAGAACAAAAAAAAATTTTAAAAAAAATAAAAAATGGAAATTTAAATATTATTATAGGAACACATAAAATATTGTTAAAAAATTTAAAATGGAATAATTTAGGTTTATTAATTATAGATGAAGAACATAGATTTGGAGTTCATCATAAAGAATCTATAAAAAAAATATTTTATAATATTGATATATTAACATTAACAGCTACTCCAATTCCACGAACACTAAATATGTCAATTTTAGGAATGAGAGATTTATCCATTATAAACACTCCTCCTGATAAAAAATTATTAGTCAAAACTTTCGTTCGAAATAAAAAAAATAAAATTATTAGACAAGCAATTTTAAAAGAAATAAAAAGAGGAGGACAAGTTTATTACGTTTATAATAAAGTCCAAAAAATTAAAAATAAATTAAAATATTTAAATAAATTAGTTCCAGAAGGAAAATTTCAAATTGGACATGGACAAATGAACAAAAATAAACTTAAAAAAGTAATAAAGAATTTTTATCAAAATAAATTTAATATATTATTATGTACAACTATTATAGAAACAGGATTAGATATTCCTTTAGCAAATACAATTATTATTGAACATGCAGATCATTTTGGTTTATCTCAATTACATCAATTAAGAGGTAGAGTTGGAAGATCTCATTATCAAGCATATGCTTGGTTATTAGTTTCAGACATAAAAAAAATTACAAAAAATTCTAAAAAAAGATTAAAATCTATATCTTCTATTCAAGATTTTAAAGCAGGATTTTCTTTAGCAACAAATGATTTAAAAATTAGAGGTGTAGGAGAAATTTTAGGAGAAAAACAAAGTGGTCATATAAAAAACATAGGTTTACCATTATATGTTAAACTATTAAAAAATGCTATTAAAAATATTAAACATTCTAAAAAAATATCAACAAAAAATTTATTAAATCAAAACATAGAAATTGAATTAAATCTACCTCATTTATTTCCAGAAAATTATATATCTGATATAAAATCTAGATTATATTTATATATAAAAATTGCTTCTTTAAATAGTATTTTAAAACTAAAAAAAATTAAAAAAAAAATTGAAAATTTATATGGAAAACTTCCAAAATTAGCAAAAAATTTAATTTCTATTACAGAAATTAAAATATTATCTAAAAAAATAAAAATAAAGAAAATAGAATTAAATAAATCAGGTGGAATTATAAAATTTTTTTATCCAAATAATATAAATATTATATGGTTAACAAAATTTTTAAAAAAAAAATATAAAACATGGAAAATAAAAGATAAAAATACATTAATTTTTAAAAAATCATTTTCAAAAAATAAAAATAAAATAAGATGGATAAAAAAATTTTTATTAAAATTAAAAAAAAAACAATAATAAAAACATCTAAAATTTATTAATTTTAAAAAAACTAAATAAATCATATTAAAAAATAAATTTTTTTCAAAAATAAAAATAACTAAAATGAAAAAATACATTATCTATATTTCAATACCCAAAAAACATATAATTGAAGTATTTAAATTTAAAACACCAAATTTTATAAAAAAAATACAAGAAATTTATACAAACGGAGAAGTTCAACCTTTAAAAATAATAAAAAAAAAAAATATTTTATATGCTGGAGTTAGAAAACCTTCAAGAATTATAACATATAAAATTAAAAAAAATGGAATTTTAAAAAAAATTACAGAAATAAAAACAATAGGAAATCCTAATCATTTTTCTATTGATAAAAAAAAAAAATATTTATTTAATAGTTCATATGGAGGTAATTCAATAAGTTGTCATCTTTTAAATAAACATAGTATTCCAAGTAAAGTATTTAAAACAAAAAGTAATATATCAGGTTGCCATTGCTCTGTTATAGATGAAAAAAACAAAATTTTATTTTTTACTTCTCTTTTATCAGATAAAATTTTTATCTATAGTATTAAAAATATAAAAAAATTGTTCAATAAAAAAATTAAGAAAATTCAATGTTCTAATAAATGCGGTCCTCGTCATGTTACAATTGATCGAAAAAAAAAATATTTATATGTAATTAATGAATTAAAAAATAGTATTTCAGTATGGAAAATTCAAGATATTTTAAATAAGAAAAAAATAAAAAAAATCCAAACAAAAAAAATTATAAAAAAAAAATTAAATAAAAAATGGGCAGCAGACATTCATTTTTCTCGATGTGGTAATTTTTTATATGCATCAGAAAGAATTAATAATTCTATATCTTTATTTAAAGTAAAAAAAAAAACAGGAAAAATAAAATTAATTAAAGTTTATAAAACAGAAAAACAACCAAGAAGTTTTAAAATAGATAAAAAAGGAAGATATTTAATGGTTTGTGGTGAAAAATCAAATTCTGTAACTATTTATTTTATAAATAAAAGAAATGGATTTTTAAAAAAAATAAAAAAATTTTCAACTATAAAAGAACCTTTATGGATTGAAATATTAAAATTAATATAAATATTTTAAAATAATTTTATTTTTTTTTTTTATATAACAAATTTTTTAAAAACATTAATAAATTATATTTAAAAAAAAAAAAATTAAAAAAAAAAAAAATAGTATTTTTTATATTAAAAATGTACTGGATATTTAGAACATATTTTTAAAACTTTTTTTTTAATATTTGAAATTATATTATAATTATTAAAATTGTTAATTAAATGTGTAATCCAATATGCTACTTTTTCTGATTCTAATTCTTTAAAACCTCTACGAGTAATTGCTGGTGTCCCAATACGAATACCAGAAGTAATAAAAGAACTTTTTAAATCATTTGGAATTGTATTTTTATTAACTATAATATTAGATTTATTTAAAAAATATTCAGCATTTTTTCCAGAAATATTTTTATTTGTTAAATCTATTACAAATAGATGATTAAATGTTCCATTTGAAACTATTTTAAATTTTTTTTTCATAAAATATTTTGACATGATTTTTGAATTTTTTAATATTTGTTTTTGATATTTTAAAAAATTTTTACTCATAGCTTCTTTAAAAGCAATTGCTTTAGCTGCAATTATATGAATTAATGGACCACCTTGTGAACCTGGAAAAACAGATTTATTTAATAAATCGTACAATTTCTGATCTTTTGTATTAGATAAAATTAATCCTCCACGAGGACCTGAAAGAGTTTTATGTGTAGTAGTTGTCACTACATGTGCGTAATTTATTGGACTAGAATATAAACCAGAAACAATTAATCCAGCTATATGTGAAATATCTACTACTAAATATGCGTTAATTGAATCAGCAATTTTTCTCATTTTTTTCCAATTACATAAACCAGAATATGATGAAAATCCTCCTATGATTATTTTAGGTAAATGTTTTTCTGCAAGATTTTTAATTTGGTGATAATTAATATTTCCATAAGAATCTAATTTGTATGAAATAGATTGATATAATTTACCAGAAAAATTTACTTTTGAACCATGTGTTAAATGCCCTCCATCACATAAATTCATTCCTAAAATCTTATCACCTGGATTTAAAAGAGCATTATAAACAGAAAAATTAGCTTGTGAACCAGAATGAGGTTGAACATTTGCAAAATCTGAATTAAACAAAATTTTTGCTCTATTTATAGCTAAATTTTCTATTTTATCAACATATTTACAACCTCCATAATATCTTTTTTTAGGATATCCTTCTGCATATTTATTAGTTAAAATTGAACCTTGAGCTCTCATTACTTCAACACTAGCATAATTTTCTGAAGCAATTAAAGTAATATTTTTGTTTTGTCTATTTTTTTCTTTTTTTATATAATTCCATAATTTTAAATCTGATTTTTTGTATATATTTTTTAAAAACATGAATTTTCTCCAATATCAAAAAATAAAAAAATTTAATTAATTTAAACATTTAAATTATATAAATTTTCCATATAATTTATTAAAATAATTTTGTAATTCCTTAACTATTTTATCGAAATCAAGAACTTTAATTATAGAAGAATTAAAATATTTTATTTGAAAAATTTTTTTATTTTTTTGAGAATAGCTTATTATAATAGTTACTTTAGAATTAAATTTTTTTGATCTAGTTATCTTTTTTTTTATAGATCCAACATTAAAATCTTGAACAATACGTAAATTATTAAATATATTTCTTATATTTTCAGCAAATTTAATATGATATATACTTTTTTTATTTAAATTAGAAATAATATAAATATCCGTTTCTAAATTTTTTATAAAAAATGATTTTTCATTATTAATTATATATATTAATCTTTCCATACCAATAGCAAAACCTAACGCAGGTACTGAAGAATTTCCTCCTAAAGTTTTAATTAAATTATCATAACGTCCTCCAGCACATATTGTATTTTGAGAACTAAATTTTTTATTATTAGATTTCCATTCAAAAACTATATCGTTATAATAATCTAATCCTCTAACTAAATTATTATTAATTTTATATGGAATTTTAAATTTATTTAAAGATTTACATAATTTTTTAAAATAATTTTTAGAATTATTATCAAGATAATCTAATAAATTTGGAGAATTAATTAATAATTTTTGAGTTAATTTATTTTTAGTATCTAAAATTCTTAATGGATTCTTATATAATTTAATTTTAGATTCTTTATCCAATTTTTTTTTATTAGAAATTAAAAATTTAACTAAATCAATTTTATATTTTTCTCTAGATTGAATAGTTCCAATCGAATTTATTTCTAAAAAAATTTTTTTATCTATTTTTAAAGATTTCCAACAACGATTTAATAAAATAATTAATTCTAATTCTATTTCTTTTGTATTTAAACCATATACTTCACAACCAAATTGATAAAATTGTCTATATCTTCCTTTTTGTGGTCTTTCATAACGAAACATAGGTCCATAATACCAAAATCTTTGTTGAATATTTTTTTCAAGATTATTTTCAATATAAGCTCTTGAACAACTTGCAGTAGCTTCTGGTCTTAATGTTATATTTTTTTTACTTTTATCATAAAAAGTATACATTTCTTTTTCAATAATATCTGTTACATTACCAATAGATCGATTAAATAATTCAGTTCTTTCTAAAATAGGTAATCTAATTTCATAATATCCATAATTTTTAAAAATTTTTTTTAAAATTTTTTCAGTTTTTTGCCAAATTTTTAACTCATATGGAAGATAATCATGCATTCCTCGAATAGAAATTATTTTTTTTATCACTAAAAAATTCTCCTTTAAAATTAATTTGTTGCTAGAAAAAATTTAAAAAAATAGATAAAAATTTTTTATATATTAAATAACACAAAAATTTTATAAAAAATATTTTTTAAAATATGAAATAATCATTTTAATTCAATTATATTAAAATGATAATATATAAAAATTTTTTAATAAATAATAAAACTTTATAGGAAAAATAAATGCATCCAATCTTAAACATCGCAATTCGAGCAGCAAGAAAAGGAGGTAATAATATTATACAATTTTATGATAAAAAAATATTTAATGATTTTGAAAAAAAAAAAATATTTATTCAAGAAATTTATAAAACTCGTAAAATTATTATAAATATTATTAAAAACTCTTATCCACAACATAATATTTTTACAAAATATAATTCTATTAAATTTAAAAATTTTAAAAATCCAATTTGGATTATTAATTTATTTAATGGAAAAAAAAATTTCTTAAAAAAATTTCCAAATTTTTGTATATCTATTGTAATTTTTTTTAAAAAAATTCTTAATATATCTGTAATTTATGATCCATTTAGAAATGAAATATTTACTGCAGTAAAAGGTAATGGAGCTCAAGTTAATGGATATCGTATGAGATGTTCATCTTTTAATTCTCTTAATAAAAGTTATTTCTCTCTAAAATTAAAAAGTATATTTTTAAATAAAAAAAAAAAATATTTAAAAATTTTAAAAAATTTGTTTAAAAAAGGTGTTATTTTTAGAACAACAAGTTTAATTCCTTTAGATTTATCATATTTATCAGATGGAAGAATCGATTTTATGTTAGACTTTAATTTTAAAATAAATAATTATTATTCTGGAATATTACAAGTAAAAGAATCAGGAGGAATAATTAGTGATTATAAAGGAGGTTGTAATTATAATAATAAAATTGCAATAATAGCTAATAATTCAAATTTATTAAAATTAATTATAAATGAAATAAAATTATTAATATAATGTAAAAATTTTATTATAATTTTAAAAAAAAAATAAATTAATTTTTAAGAATTTTTTAATAAAAATATTATATTTTAAAAAATATTATTAAAAAAATATAAAAAAAATTAATTAATTTATATTTTATAAAATATAAAATTCTTATTTTTAAACTCTAAAATTTCAAAAAAAAAAAAAAAAAAAAAAGAAAAGAAAAGAAAAAAAAATTACTTTTATAAAATAAATAAACTTTTTTAAAAAATTTAAATATTATTTCATAATTTATATTTACATAAATATCTTCTTTATAGAAAATTGTTTTTAAATTTTTTCTAAAATAATAAATAGTATTAATTTAAAAAATAGGAATATTAATGCAATTAACAATAAAGAATTTAAATGTGAAAAATAAAAAAAATTTACTCTTAAAAACTTTAGCAATGCCTCATAATACAAATGCAAATGGAGATATTTTTGGAGGATGGATTATGTCTCAAATGGATATAGGAGGTGCTATTCTAGCAAAACAAATTGCAATGGGTCGAGTAGTTACAGTTCAATCTAATATATCTTTTTTAAAATCTATTTCTATTGGAGATATTATAAATTGTTATGGAAAATGTATTAAAAAAGGAAGTAGTTCTATGAAAATAAAAATAGAAATTTGGGTAAAAAGATTATATTCTAAACCCATAAAAGAAAAATATTTATCTACAAAAGGTACTTTTTTTTATGTTGCAATAGACGAAAATGGACAACCAAAAAAAATTTTTAAAAAAAAATGATTAAAAAGTATAAAAAATTTTTAATTAAATAATGTTTATTTTTTTTTTTTTTGTTTTATACTATTATAAGTAAAAATTTTTATTACTAAATTTATATTTTTATAAAAACTTAATATTAGGCAATTTTAATGAAAAATATTTTAAAAAAAATTATAAATTTAATTATCCTCGCATTAAATATAATTAATTTTATAAAAAAAACATTTTTTAATATAATTTTTTTTTTATTTTTATTTGCATAATTTTTTTATTTCTTCATACAAAATTTCAAAAAAAAAATATTGTAGAAGAACCTAAAATAGGAATTTTAAAAATTGATTTAAATGGACCATTAAAAGAAAAATATTATTCAGAACAAAATATTGAAGGAAATTTTTTAAAAAAAATATTTAATCACAACATAAATATTAAAAAAAATTCTTTATTTCTATTATGCAAAAAAATAAAACAAGCAAAAGAAGATAAAAATATTAAAGCGATTCTATTAAATTTTGAAAATTTTGGTGGAGGAAGCCAACCTGCTTTAGAATATTTTGGAGAGTGTTTAAAAAAATTCAAAAAATCAGGAAAACCAATTTATTCTGTTGGTAAAAATTATTCACAAGCACAATATTATTTAGCTAGTTTTTCAAATTTAATTTTTTTAAAAAAACATGGAACAATTGATTTTAATGGAATTTCAATAAAAAATTTTTACTATAAAGATATTTTAGATAAATTACATGTTAATGTTCATGTTTTTAGAACAGGAAAATACAAATCTGCTGTCGAACCTATAACAAGAAATGGTCCATCTGAAGAAATAAAGAAAGAAAATTTAAAAATAATACATTTTTTATGGAAACAATATTTAAAAAAAATTTCAATAAATAG
This sequence comes from Buchnera aphidicola (Periphyllus acericola), assembly GCF_964019855.1. GTDB lineage: Bacteria > Pseudomonadota > Gammaproteobacteria > Enterobacterales > Enterobacteriaceae > Buchnera_J > Buchnera_J aphidicola_BC. The sequence continues at coordinate 32,370 of NZ_OZ026466.1, read as the reverse complement.
AAAAATTAAAATAGAAAAAATTTGTCCTTTTTTAAATAAAAAAATATTTAAATTTAAAGATATTGATGAAGATATGACAAAATATGCTAAAAATAATAGATTAGTAGATTATGTTTTATCTAATAAAAATATTAATAATATTTTAAGAAAAAAATTTTCGGAATTAACAAATAATAAAAGATATAAATTAATAAACATATATGAATACAAATTAAAATTATTAAATGATAATAAAAAAAATGAATTTCCATCAATTGGAATCATAACAAATGATGGATCAATTTTAAACGATATAAATAACGAAAATGCAATTAATATTTCAACAACAATTTCAAAAATTCAATCAGCAAAAAAAGATAAAAATATTAAGGCCTTAATATTTTTTATAAATAGTCCTGGAGGAACATTAGCTGAATCAGAAAAAATAAGAAAATCATTAAATAATTTTAAAAAATCTAAAAAACCATTAATTATATTAATGGGAGGAACAACAGCATCTGGAGGTTACTGGATTTCAACCGCTGGAGATTATATTATATCAAGCCCAACAACAATTACTGGATCTATAGGAATATTTAATTATTTTTATACTTTAGAAAAATCTTTAAAATCTTTAGGAATTTATTACGATAATACTGCAATATCTAATTTTAGAGATAACAATATTTTTCATGATATTTCTCCTGAATTAAAAAAATTTATAAAATTTCATATCAATATGAATTACAAAAAATTTCTAGAAATTGTAGCAAAATCTAGACATAAAAGTATTGAAGAAATAGAAAAAATTGCTGAAGGAAAAATTTGGACAGGATATCAAGCTAAAAAAATAGGTTTAGTAGATCAATTAGGAAATTTAGATGACGCTATAAAAAAAGCTTCAGAAATGACTAATTTAAAAAATTTTCATATAAAATTTATATATACAAAAAAAAATACAATACTTTCAAATTTTCTTTTTTTAAAAACTAATAAATTTATAGAAAAAAGATTTTTTAATATATTTCAAATGTATTTTCCTTTATTTTCTAAAAAAAATATTAATTCTTTTAAATTTAATAAAGATTTAATATATATTATAAATAATGAAAATAAAGAATATTTATACTCATTAAATAATAGAAATTTTATTAAATAAATTTCATTACTCACAAATATATATTTATTTTTTTTTAAAAAATATTATAATTGTGAGTAATTTATAATTATTTTAAAGTTTATAAATAAATAATTATTTTTATAAAAATAAAAAATTTATTATTAAAAATAATGACAAATTTTTTTTAGTATACATATAAAATTTATTTTTTTTATTTATTCTAATAATTAATACAATTCTTTTTTCTATATTAATTTCTGGTTGTTTTAAAATTTTTTACTTTTAATGAATTATTTTTTAATAAAAATATTTTTATAATTTTTAATAATTTATTAAACATCAGAAAAAATTATAAAAAATCTTTTTCATTTACTATGAATAATAATTTTTTATTTAATTTTACTATATCAAAATTAATATATTGTAATTCATATATTTTATTTATTAAACCTATATTTCTTTCTTCTATTCTATAATAAATTAAAATTTAATTTCCTTCTTCTGAAATTAAAAATAATTTAGATTTTAATTTATTTCTATAATCATAAAATAAACTAAATAATGAATCTCCTCATCAAATATTTTAGATAAATTTTAATTAGAATATATTTTTTTATGTAAATTTAAATATATTAAAAAAATATTTTTTTTATAAAATATTTTTTTCTTAAAAATATACAATTGAAAAATTTCCAAATTTTTTTAGAAAAATAGATAAAGTTATTTTTTTTATTTTATTTTTTTTTTTTTTATTTTATTTTTTTTGAAGCTTATAAAGTCTCTATAACAATTTTAATTAATTTTTATAAAAAATATAAAACATAAAAAAAATAAATAATTTTATATAAAATTATTTATTTTTGATTTAACTAAATTTAAATCTTGAATTGGATTTCTAGAAAGAGTAATTATTCTTCCTAATACAATATAATCAATATTTAATTTTGAAACATCTTCTGGAATAATAACGTTTTTTTGATCATGAGATTCAGTTCCTAAAAATCTTACTCCAGGTGAAATAACTTTAAAATCTTTTCCTAAAAAATTCTTTATATTATTTGAAAAATTTCCAGGACAAATAACTCCATCTAAACCAATTTTTTTACATAATTTTGATAACAATAAAACATACTTTTTTAAAGAAATAAAAATCCCTATATCTTTTAAATTTCTATTTTTTAAACTACTCAAAACAGTAACTGCAACTAACAATGGAGGTTTTTTTTTATAAGATGAAATAGCCATTTTAGCAGATTTCATCATTTCTTTTCCTCCCATTGCATGAATGCTAATCATCCAAATACCTAAATCTGAAAAAGATTTAATAGATTTTTCCACAGTATTTGGAATATCATGTAATTTTAAATCTAAAAATACTTTAAAACCTAAATTTATAATTTTTTTTATAAAACTTAACCCAAATAAAAAAAACATTTCTTTTCCAATTTTTAATCTATAAATTTTAGGATCTAAAAATTTAATTAAATTTATAGCTTGATTAATTTTTTTAAAATCTAATGCAATTATAATTTTTGTTTTAATTTGTTTTATAAAAGTATTATTTAACATATTTAATCTCTAAAAATATATTTAAAAAAATTTTTTATAAATTTAAATATTTTTATATTGATCATGAGCATGATATGAAGATCTAACTAAAGGTCCACAAAAAATATATTTAAAACCTATAAATTTAGCTTTTTTTTTAATTTTTTTAAATTCTTTATGGGTTAAATATTTTTGAACAGGAAGATGAATCTTACTTGGTTGAAGATATTGACCTATTGTTAACATAGAGACTCCATTATTATGAAGATCTTTTAAAACTGTAAAAATTTCATTTTTTTTTTCTCCTAAACCAACCATTAAACCAGATTTTGTTGGAATCATAGGAAATTTTTTTTTAAAACTATTTAATAAAAATAAAGATTTTATATAATTTGCTCCTGGCCTAACAGTTTTATATAATCTTGGAACTGTTTCTATATTATGATTAAAAACATCTGGAAGATTATCTTTCATTAATTTTAATGCAATTTTTTCTTTTTTTCTAAAGTCTGGAACTAATATTTCTATTTTAACATTTTTAATTTTTCTAATTTCTTTAATACAATTAATAAATTGTGAAACTCCTCCATCTTTTAAATCATCACGATTAACAGAAGTTAAAACAACATATTTTAAATTCATATATGAAATAACTTTTGCTAATTTTTTTGGTTCATTTAAATCAATATTTTTAGGTCTTCCTTTTTTTACACCACAAAAAGGACATTTTCTCGTACAGATAGAACCGAGTATTAAAAAAGTTGCTGTTCCTTTATTAAAACATTCAGTTAAATTAGGACATTGTGCTTCTTCACAAACTGTGTTTAAAGAATTTCTTCTTAAAACATTTTTAATATTTTCAACTTTAGTAGAATTCTTTGGAATTTTTATTTTAATCCAACTAGGTTTTCTTAACATTTAAAACACTCAACTTATAATATAAATATATTTTAAAAAAAAAATAAATTAAATTGTACTTTTTATATATTTTTTAAAAAATAATATATAAAATATAATTTTATAAAAAATAAATAAAATATTTAATTTAAATCAATTTTATCTAAAACATTATAGGAAGATTTATAAATTTCTTGATATTTAAAAATTTTTGTAAATACTTCTATAAATTTTTTTCTAAAAATTTTCATAGTTATCATTGGATTTATATCCCTTAAATTAATCATTTTAATAAATTTATTTCCACAAGGATTTATATAATCATATGGTTTTAAATTAGTATTAATATTATAAGATATTCCATATAATGAACAATTATTTATTATCCTAAAACCAATCGAACAAAATTTTTTTTTGTTAATATAAATACCAGGAAATTTTGTAACACTATAAGATTCAATGGAAAAAATTTTTAATGTATTAATTATAACTTTTTCTATTAAAAATAAAAATTTTTTTATATTTATTTTATTTTTTTTTAAATTAATTAAAATATAAACTAATTGTTGACCAGGTCCATGATAAGTAATTTTTCCCCCTCTATCATGTAATTCAATTGGAATATTTTTTATTTTTTTTATTATATTTTTATTTTTTTCTAAAATTCCTTGAGTAAAAATAGAATAATGTTCAGTAAACCATATTTCATCTATAGTTTTTATTGTTCTAGATCTTGTAAAAACATGCATAGCACTAGAAATTATATTACAATGAGTTTTTCCTAAATTCCGAATATAAATTTTTTTCATATTTTTTTTTTTATTATTTAGTAAAAAATTTATTTATTTATATAATAAAATTTAAAAAATCGATTTAATTCCAGATACAACAAATTCTACACTTAAAGACATTAATAACAAACCCATAATTTTTGTTGTTATTTCTATACCAACTTTTCCTAAAATTTGAACAAAAAATGGAGATATTTCAAATATTAAATAACAAAAATAAAAAAAAATTAACATAATTAAAATACAAATAATTATATTAAAAAATCCAGGATTTTCATTATTCCAAAGTATAGTAGAACTAATAGCTCCTGGACCAGAAATTAAAGGCATAGATAAAGGTATAATTGCAATATTTTTTAAATTTATTTTTTTTTTCTTATTTCGTACATTTTTTTTATCAAAAATCATAGATAAAGATGTCATAAAAATTAAAATTCCTCCAGAAATTCTAAAAGAAGAAATAGAAATTTTAAAAAAATCTAAAATATTTTGACCAATTAATAAAGACACACACAATATTATAAAAGCTGAAAAATTTGCAATACGATTAATTCTATTTCGTTCTCTATAAGAAATATTATTTGTCATACTTGTAAAAATAGGAATCATTCCAATAGGATTAACTAAAACAAATAAACTAATAAAAAAATTTACATAAATAGAATAATCAAAATTAAATATATTCATATATTCCTGATATAAGTTAAAATTTAAAGGTTGAATTTTAAAATTTTTTATAAAACTTAAAATTATATGATTTTTTATTAAATTATTCTTTATTATACTGAAAATATTTTTTAAAAAAATATTAATAAAATTTATTTATATTAATTTATTGAAAAAATTATTTTAATTTTATAATAGGTTTTGCTATAATATTTTTTGTGTCTATTCTGATATCTATTAAATTTACTTTAATAATGTCTGAAATTTTATAGAATATTTTTCCATTAATAAAAATTAATCCTTCTTCTTTATTAAAATCTAATTCTGAACGAATGTTATGAATAAAAGAATTTGGAATAAAAATATTAGCTCCATTTTCTAATAATTTTGCTCGAATACCTCCTTTAGATACTTCAAAAATTTCAGCATTAAATATTAAATTTTTTAAATTTTTAGTTTTAAAATATTTTATATATAAAAAATCTTGAATTTCTCTTTCTGACAATCTATGTTTTCTTTTTTGATTAGAAATTTTTTGAAGAATATCATTTTTTAAAAAAATAGGTTTTTTATTAAAAATCATTGATTTTAAAAATCTATGATTTATTAAATCTCCATATTTTCTAATTGGAGATGTCCATGTCGCATATCTTTTAAAACCTAAAGCATAATGAGGATGAGGATTAAAACTAATTTCACTAAACGATTGAAATCTTCTAATTCTACTATTTAAATATTTATATTTTTTATTTTCTAAAATTCTATATAAATTACAAAATCCTTTTAACGTAAGTAATTCTTTTGAATTAATAAAAATTTTTTTTTTAATTAATAATAATGAAATTTGATTAGCACCAGATAAATCAAAACCAGAATGATTATTATATAATCCTAAACATTTATTTTTAAATAAAGTATTTGCTGCAATAAAATTAGCAGATATCATACATTCTTCAATAATTTTATGAGCAATTCTTCTTTTTTCAATAGAAATATTTAAGATTTCACAATTTTTAGATAAATTAAATTTATATTCATTTCTATCTGGAAAAATTAAAGAATTTTTTTTTCTCCATTTTATACGAGATATACAAAAATCATATAATAATAATATTTGTTCTTCTATTTTTTTATTTAATGGTTTCCAAAAACTTTTCTTTTCTAAAAAATCTGAAACATTTTTATATGAAAGTTTTCCATGAGATTTTATCCATGCTAAAAAAAAATTACTATTTTTTTTAATTTTTCCATTTTTTGATATTATCATAGTACAAGCAAGTACAGGACGTTTTTCATAAGGTTGTAAAGAACATAAATTTTCAGATAAAAATCGAGGCAACATTGGAATATTAAATCCAGGTAAATAATTTGTAAATCCTCTTTTTGAAGCAATAATATCTAATTCACTATTATAATTTACATATGAAGTAACATCTGAAATGGCAACTGTTAATTCTAAACAATCATTTTCAACTTTTTTAATAAATACAGCATCATCAATATCTTGAGTATTATTACTATCAATTGTAATAAAATTTAAATGAGTTAAATCTTTTCTTTTTTTAAAGTTTTCATCAAATAAAATATTTTTTTTAATTTTACATTTTGGTTCAGAAGATTTAAGACCATGTTTTGTTAAAGTAACAAACCATTGTGTAAAAGGATCTTTTTTTTTTGAAATAAATTTTATAATTTCAGCATGAAAAACATTATTATCTTTTAATTTATGCTTAGTTAATTTTGCTAAAAACCAATCACCAGATTCATAAGATAATTTATCTTTAAGTAAAAAATTACATGGAATAAATTCTTTTAAAAAAGGATAATCAGGTATTATAAATAATTTCTTATTAATTTTTTGTAAACGACCAACAAAAGTATTTAAAAAAGGTTCAACAAGTTTTTCTGGAATTACTATTTCTCTATTCTTAGAAAAACCAATACGAGCAATAATTTTGTCACCATGCATTACTTTTTTAATTTTTTTTGGAGGAATAAAATAACTATTTTTAGAATTAATTTCTAAAAATCCAAATCCTTTATTAGATTTTTTTACAATTCCTTCTACTCTTGGTGTATTTATTTTTAATTTTTTTTTTAGATTAAGTAAAATTCGATTATTTTCAAACATAATAATTTAGCCTAAAATATTTTAATTTTATAAATTATATAAAATATAATAAAATACATTTACAAAAAATTTAAATATCTTAAATATTAAATATATAAAATTAATATACTATGATTTTAATAAAAGACCAAACAAAATTATATATATAATTCCAAAAAAATTTTAAATATTTAAAAAATACCAACAATATTAAATCCACCGTCAACATATATTATTTGACCTGTAATTCCAGAAGATAAATTACTAGCTAAAAAAGATGCAACATTTCCTATTTCATTAATCGAAATATTACGTTTAATTGGTGAAAAATTTTTATTTAAATCTAAAATTTTTTGAAATCCATTAATAACATAAGAAGAAGAAGTTTTAACAGGTCCAGGAGAAATAGCATTGACTCGAATATTAGGTCCTAAAGCACAAGCCATATATCTAACATTCGATTCTAAAGAAGCTTTAACTAAACCCATTAAATTATAATTTAATATACATCTTGTTGAACCTAAATAAGATATAGTTAATAAACTTGAATTTTTATTTAAAATAGGTTTTAAATATTTTGATAATAAAACAAAACTATATGAACCAACTTCATGAGATTTATTAAAGGATTTTTTTGTAATAGAATCAACATAATTTTTATTAAAATATTTTTTTTCTAAAAAAGCTATAGAATGAACAATTCCATCAAAATTTTTCCATAAAGATTTTATTTTTAAAAATAAATTCTTAATGTCATTATTTTTTAATAAATTACATTTTATATAAATATTAGAATTAAATTTTTTTGAAATCAATTTTATTTTTTTTTTAAATTTTTTTTTTTCATAAGTAAAAGCTAATTTAGCTCCATGAAAATACATAGATTTAGCTATACCATAAGCAATAGAAAATTTATTATAAACTCCAATAATTAAAATCTTTTTATTTAATAAAAATCCCATTTGTGTTCCTTTTTATTATATTTCTTATTTTTTTATTTTTTAAATAAATATTTTTTTTAAAAAATTTTATATAAAAATTTATGAAAAATTTAAAAATTTTATTTTTTTTATTAAAATATATAAATTTTAAAATCTAATTCAAGAAAATTTAATTTTATAATTTATCTTTTTAAATAATTAAAATTTTTATAAATTTTTTTAATATTTTTTTTTTATTTTATTTTATATTAATTTTTTTTATTTTTTTTTAAATTCATTTTATTAAAAATTTTACTCCAATTTTAAAAAATAAAATTTTCTTTAAAATTTTTTATAATTAAAATATATATAACATTATTAATTTTATTAAAAATTTATATAAAAAAAACTCTCAAATTATTTCATTATAATTTATTTTTAATAAGTTTATATTTTAAAATTAAAATAATAAATTTTATACTATCATTAGTTATATTTTAAAATTATTTTTAATTTTATATATATTTTTAAAATAATTTTTAATTTAATTATTAAATAATAAAAAATTCTTTAATTAATTGTATTTAAAAACAAATATTTTAACTAATAAAATTCACTAAATAAAATATATATGATAAAAATATATTAACTAAATAGATTTTTTAAATTTTTATAAATTTTTAATAAAAACCATATAATATAGAAATAATTTATAAAAAATAAATTAATAAATTTATTTAAATTTATAAAAATTTTAAAAAAAAATAAAAAATTTTTTTTAAAAATTTTTTTTTAATGGAATTCTTTTATGAATGATTCCACCACCTAAACAAATATTTTTTAAATAAAATACAGCAGATTGTCCTGGAGTAATAGAAGAAATAGGAGATAAAAAAATTACTTTAAATTTATTTTTTTTTTTTTTAATTGTGCAAGAACATTCAATTTGAGAATATCTTGTTTTAACATTACATTTTAACGGAAAATTAATTAAAATATTATTAATCCAATGAATTTTTTTAATAAATAACCCTAAAGATAATAAATTAATATTATTTATCCCTTGATCTACTATTAAAAAATTATTTTTTAAATCTTTTTCAACTACATACCATGGAATATTTTTATAATTTTTTAATCCTCCTATATTTAATCCTTTTCTTTGACCTAAAGTATAATTGAATAAACCAAAATGATATCCTATAAAATCTTTTTTAATTGTTAAAATTTTTCCTTTTTTTTGAGGAATATATTTATTTAAAAATTTTCTATAAAATTTTGGTTGAATAAAACATATTCCAGTTGAATCTTTTTTTTTATAAACTTTTAAATTTATTTTTTCGGCAATAGATCGAACTTTTGATTTTTTAAAAATACCTAAAGGAAATAAAATTTTTTTTAATTGATTTTGATTTAAAGTATATAAAAAATAGCTTTGATCTTTAATTCGATCTATTCCTTTTAATAAAAAATATGAATGATTTTGAAAAAGATTTATAGCATAATGTCCAGTAGCAATATAATCAGCTTTTAAAAATTCTATTGAAAATCTTAAAAACATTTTAAATTTAATTTCTTTATTACATAATATATCTGGATTAGGAGTTCTTCCTTTTTTATGTTCAGATAAAAAATTTTTAAAAACAAAATTCCAATATTCTAGAGAAAAATTTACAGTATGCAATATAATATTTAAAGATTTACAAACATCTTGTGCATCTTTTAAATCTTTTTTAGAATTACAATATTTTGAACTATCTTCTTCTTCCCAATTTTTCATAAATAGTCCTTCAACAACATATTTTTTCTTAAGTAACCAAGCAGAAACAGAAGAATCAACACCACCAGACATTGCAACAATAACCTTTTTTTTACGTAACATCAATACTCTCCTAATTTTTTTTTTTTTAAAATATTTTTAAAAACTGAATTTTTTATTCTAATAATGAACTATGTTATAATAAATTTTAATAAATATTCTATAAAAAATAGTTAATAAATAATTATATTTTTATTAAAAAAAATTAATATAAATTAAAATTTTTTACAAAATATTAAATATTTCATAAAATTATCTTATAAATTATAAATAAAATTTTTAAATAAATTTTATTTAAAAAAATATTTTATGTTACTTATATAAAATTTTTTATGGTGTACAAAATTTAATGAAAAATATAAGAAATTTTTCTATTATTGCACATATCGATCATGGAAAATCCACTTTAGCTGATAGATTAATTCAAATTTGTGGAAATTTAAAAGAAAGAGAAATTTCTTCTTGTATGTTAGATACTATGGATATAGAAAAAGAAAGAGGAATTACAATAAAAGCACAAACAGTAACAATGCAATATACATCAAAAAATAAAAAAAAATATTATTTAAATTGCATAGATACACCAGGACACGTTAATTTTTCTTATGAAGTAGAACGTTCTTTATCAGCATGTGAAGGCGCTTTACTTGTAATTGATTCAACACAAGGAATAGAAGCTCAAACATTAACAAATTGTTATACAGCATTAGATATGAATATAAAAATAATTCCTGTTATTAATAAAATTGATTTACCTCATGCTGATCCAGATAGAGTTCTTCATGAAATAGAAGATATTATTGGAATTTCTTCAAAAAATTCAATTTTTTGTTCTGCTAAAACTGGATTTGGAGTAAAAAATTTATTAGAAAAAATTATTCATAAAATTCCATCACCATCAGGTTCTCAAAAAAACTACCTTCAAGCTATCATAATTGATTCATGGTTTGATAATTATTTAGGAGTAGTTTCTTTAATAAGAATAAAAAATGGATTTATTTCTAAAGGATCAGAAATTCAAGTAATGAGTACAAAAAAAAAATATAAAGTTGAAAAAATTGGAATTTTTACTCCTAAACAAATATCTTTAAAAAAATTAAATTGTGGAGAAGTAGGATGGATTATATGTGGAATTAAAAATATACTTGCAGTACCTGTAGGAGATACATTAACTTCAACTAATAATTCATGTGTTAAAAAACTTCCAGGATTTAAAAAAATAAAACCACAAATATATGCTGGATTGTATACAGTAGATACTAATCAATATGAAAATTTTCGTGATGCATTAGGAAAATTAAGTTTAAATGATGCATCATTATATTATGAACCAGAAAATTCACAAGCTTTAGGTTTCGGATTTAAATGTGGATTTCTTGGACTTTTACATATGGAAATTGTTCAAGAAAGATTAGAAAGAGAATATAATTTAAATTTAATTTCAACACCTCCTACTGTAACATATGAAATACAAATGATTAAAAAAAATAAAATTTTATATATTAATTCTCCCAATCAATTTCCAACTAAAGAAAAATATAAAGAAATTAGAGAACCAATTGCAGAATGCATCATTTTATTACCACAAAAATATATTGGAAATATTATTTCTTTATGTATACAAAAAAGAGGTATTCAAAAAAAAATGATTTATCATTCTCATCAAATATCTTTAACATATCATATTCCAATGTCAGAAATTGTTTTAAATTTCTTTGATCAAATAAAATCTGTTTCTAGCGGATATGCATCTTTAGAATATAAATTTAAATATTTTAAAAAATCTAATCTAACTCATTTAAATATTTTAATTAATTCTGAAAAAATTGATGCTTTGTCATTTATTGTACATGAAAGTTTATCACAAAAAAAAGGAAGAGAAATTATAGAAAAAATGAAAAAAATGATTCCTAGACAACAATTTGATATCTCTATACAAGCATCAATAAAAAATAAAATAATATGCCGTGCAACAATAAAACAATTAAGAAAAAATGTTTTATCAAAATGTTATGGAGGAGATATCTCTAGAAAAAAAAAATTATTAAAAAAACAAAAATTAGGAAAAAAAAGAATGAAAAGGATAGGAAATATTGATTTACCAAAAAAAGCTTTCTTTTCTATTTTGAATATAAATAAAAATTAAAATGAGGTTTATTATATGTCAAATTTATTATCTAAATTACTAATATTATTTATGATAACATCTGGTTTAATATGGTGTTTAGAAAAAATAAAAAATTTGTACTATAAATATAAATTAAAAAAAAAAAAAATTTTAATATATAAAAAAAAAAATATCTATAAAAAAATTAGTTCTTTTTTTCCTATGTTATTAATTATATGGTTATTTAGATCATTGTTATTTGAACCATTTACAATACCTTCGGGATCTATGATTCCATCATTATTAATTGGAGATTATATAATAGTAAAAAAATTTGCTTATAATATAAGAAATCCATTCAATAATAAAATTTTATATAAAATTAAAGATGCTAAAAGAGGAGATGTAATTGTATTTCAATATCCAAAAAATAGAAATATAAATTATATTAAAAGAATTATTGGTATACCTGGAGATATTATTATATATAACTCTTTTACTAAAACTTTAACAATAAAGAATATTTTAAAAAACTCTATAAATAATTCAGAAATAATAAAATACAAAAAAATTATAAATATAAACAAAAAGAATAAAAAATACATATATCTGAAAAACATCAAAATAATGGAAGAAACAATTAATAATAATAAACATAAAATATTTTTAAATAATAATTTAATTGATAAAACAAATTTTTATTATAAACAAAAAAACTATAATTGTGGTACTTGGATAGTTCCAAAGGGATATTATTTTGTTATGGGAGATAATAGAGATAATAGTTCTGATAGTAGATATTGGGGTTTAGTACCTGAAGAAAATTTAATAGGTAAAGCAAATTTCATATGGTTTAGCATCAATAAAAATAAAAATATATTTCCCAAAATAAGATTTAAAAGAATTGGAGAAAGAATTTAATAAAATATATAAATACATATATAAAAAATATTTTTTATTTATATTTAAAAAAATAATTTTAACAAAAATTGGTAAATCATGGATCATATTGATACAAAAAAAGTTCAAAAAATACTAGGATATGTTTATAATAAAAAAGAACTATTAAAACAAGCATTAACTCATAGAAGTTCTAGTGTTCATCACAACGAAAGATTAGAATTTTTAGGAGATTCAATTTTAAGTTTTGTTATAGCAAATGCATTATATAAATTTTTTCCTAATGTAAATGAAGGAGATATGAGTCGTATGAGAGCTACTTTAGTTAGAGGTAATACTTTAGCAAAAATAGCTTATGAATTCGATTTAGGAGAATATTTAAAATTAGGACAAGGTGAATTAAAAAGTGGAGGTTTTAAGAGAGAATCAATCTTAGCAAATACTATAGAAGCAATCATTGGAAGTATTTATTTAGATAGTGATATTTATACAGTAGAAAAATTAATATTAAAATGGTATAAAAAAAGACTTAAAGATATTAGTCCTGGAAATGCACAAAAAGATTCTAAAACAAGATTACAAGAATATTTACAATCAAAACATTTGCCTCTTCCAAATTATATAGTTGTGCAAGTATATGGAGAAGCACATAATCAATTATTTACTATAAAATGTGAAATTTTAAATCTTTCAGAAAACTTAATTGGTATAGGTTCTAGCAGAAGAAAAGCAGAACAAAATGCCGCTCAATATGCATTAATAAAATTAGGAATAGAGTGAAAAAAAAAAAATATTACTATGGAAAAATTCTCATTGTAGGATTTCAAAATTCTGGAAAATCTACTTTATTAAATAAAATAATTGGAAAAAAAATTTCTATTACTTCAAAAAAAAAAAATACAACACAAGAAAATATTATCGGAATTAAAAAAAAAAAAAAAATTCAGTTTATATATATTGATACACCTGGATTTAATATTAAAAAAAATATTTCAGAAAATATAATTAAAAAAATAATAAATTTTGAAAATCATATATTTAAAAAAATTAAATTTGTAATTTTAATATTTAGTCAAAAAAATTGGAATAACAAAAATAACATTTTAATTAATTTTTTTAAAAAAATTAAAATATGTATTATTATAGTTTTAAATAAAATTGATAAAATAAAAAATAAAAATTTTCTTTTACCAATTATAGATTATTTATATAAATCTTTTAAAATAAAAAAAATTATACCAATTTCTTCTAAAACTGGAGAAAATATTAATGTTCTTGAAAAAATAATAACAAAAAAAATTTTAAAGAAAAAAAACATTTCAAAAAAGAATAAAAAATATAATTCTTCTCTAAAATTTAAAATTCATGAATGTGTAAGAGAAAAAATAATGAGATATTTTGGAGACGAATTACCATACACGACAAAAATAAAAATAAAAAAAATTAAAAAAAATGTTAAAAAAGAAAAAATTATTCATGTATATATATATGTAAAAAATAATAGACAAAAGAAAATAATTATTGGAAAAAAAGGAAAAAAAATTAGATTATGTAGTATCATTTCTCGTCAAGATCTTGAAAAAAATTTAAAAAATAAGATACATCTTTTTTTATGGGTTAAAAAAATTAAAAAAAGTAAAAAATAATAAAAAATATGAAAATTATAGGAATTGGAATAGATATATTAAAAATCAATCGTTTAAAAAAAATTTTAAAACGGTTTAAAAAAAAATTTATACAAAAAATACTTTCACCAAAAGAAATATATTTATATAAAAAAAGTAAAAGAAAAATAAATTTTTTAGCAAAAAGATTTGTTATAAAAGAAGCTTTATGTAAAGCAATGGGATTTGGAATGAGAAAAGGAATTTCATTCAATAATATAGAAGTATATAATAATAAAATGAATAAACCAAAAATAAATTATTTAGGTAATTCAAATTTAAAAAAAAAACAATTAAAAATAAAAAAATCTCATGTAAGTTTTACAGATGAAAAAAAATATGCACAAGCAATTGTAATATTAGAATAAATTTAAAAAGTATTTTTTCTTTTATTTAAAAAAAAATTTTTTAATAAATTAGAACACTCATTTTTTAAAACATTTTTTACAATTTTTATTTTAAATCTTTTAGAACTTAAAATCTTATTATTTTTGTAAAGAATGTTTTTAAAAATTTTATTTTTTTTTGCTCCAATAATTAACTTATTAATTCTACTATGTAAAATTGCACCCAAACACATCATGCATGGTTCTAAAGTAACATATAAAGAAGTCTTAAGTAATCTGTAGTTTTTTAAAAACTTTCCTGAATTACGTAATGTTATAATTTCTGAATGTCCTGTTGGATCATTATTTTGAATGATTTTATTCCATCCAAAACCAACAATTTTTTCTGATTTTACTAATATTGAACCAACCGGAACTTCTTTTTGAAAAAATGCAATTCTAGCAAAAAATAATGCAATTTTCATCCAATACTTATCATTGTTATTATATTTTTTCATATTTTTTTATACTATTTTTTATTTTTTATTTTTTAATATTTTTTTTTATATATATTTTAAAATACTGAAATTTTTAAATTCTAAACCTTTTTGAAATTCTAGATAATTCTTTTTTTAAAATTTTATTTTTTTTATCTTGTCTTTTATCATATATACTTTTTCCAACAGCCAATCCTATATTAATTTTACATAAGGAGCGTTTCCAAAATAAAGAAATTGGAACAACTGTATATCTATATTTTTTTATTTCGTAAGAAATAAAATTTATTTCCTTTCTTAAAAGTAAAAGTTTTCTATTTCTAGTAGATTCGTTAGAAGAATTTAAAAAATTTGATGTTTTTAACGGTTGTATATTACAATTAAATAAATATGCTTCATTTGAACGAATAATAATATGACTATGACTAATATTTATTTTTCCTTGACGTATAGATTTTACTTCCCAACCATATAAAACTATTCCTGCAGTAAAGTACTTTTTAATAGAAAAGTTAAATTTTGATTTTTTATTTATAGTAATAATTTTTTTTTGATGTTTTATTTTTTTTAACATAGATATATATTTTAAGTAAAAATTTTTTATAATTATTTAAAATTATAATATAAAAAATATTAAAATAATAATAAAAGTCTTGATCTAAAGTATCAAGACTTATAATTAAAACTTCATTAAAATTTTATAATTATAAAAAAATTAAGTATTAGATACAGATACTAAAGCAGCTCTTAATAAACGATTATGTATTAAATATCCCTTTTGAAGAATTTCAATAACATGATCTTTTTTAATATCTTTTGAATGTTTTACAAACATAGCCTGATGAATAGTAGGATCAAAAGGAACATTAGTTTTATCAACAATTTTAATACTATTCTGAGAAAAAATTTTTAAAAAAAATTTTTTTAATTCAATTAATTTTTCTAAAATATTTTTATTATTTTTTTCAAACTTTCCTATTGATGAAATAGCCATTTCTAAACTATCAAAAATTGGTAATAAAGAACTAATTATTTTTTCTAAAGAAAACTTATATGCTGAATCTATTTGTCTATTACATCTTAATTTTATATTTTTAATTTTTTTTTTATATTTTTTTTTAGAATTATAAATTTTTTTTTTTAATTTTTTTTTTTTTTTTACTAAAAAATTAATTTTTTTTTTTATTTTTTTTAAATCTATATTTTTTATTATTTTTTTTTTTTTAATACTTTCTTGATTTTTTATACTCATATAATCTCCTTATTTCAAAATATTAAAATTAAAGAATAAGTTTTTTTATATTTTTAAAATAAAATAAAAAAAAAAAAAAAAAAATAAAATATTTATATTTTTTTTAAAATATTTTATAATAGGAGAATTATATAAAAAAACATATCCAATATTTACTCAATCTAAGTACTTTAAAAAAATATCAATTAAGTAATTTATTTTATTTACCTAAAAAACAATCTAATACTTAAAAAATAGTTTTAAAATAATTTTTAAGATATAATTTACAAATATTTTTTACTATTTTAATATAAAGATTATTAATAAAATCTCTATTATTTAAAAAATTTTTAATTTATTTTTTTTTTTTTTTTTTTTTTTTTTGTTTTTTGAAATTTTTTATAATTTTACTTTTCTTATAAAAATGTAATTATATCTTAATATTTATGATGATATCAACATATTTAATTCATAAAATAAATATTAACTTCTAAAATTTATTCTATTTTTTTTTTAAAATTTAATTTAATAGCTAAATTTTTATAATAAATATAAAATTTCTAATATTAAAATATATTTTTTAATATAAAAATTTTTTTTTAAACAAATAAAAAAAATAATTAAAAACTTGAAAAATAATTAATTATTTTAAAAATTTTATTTTTATAAAATAAAAAATATTTATAATATAAAAATTATAAATTAATAAAAAATATTATTTTTTTAAAAAATTTAAATATAAACAAAAATATTAAAAAATTAATTTAAAACAAAAAAATATATGATTAGAAAAAATAAAATAATCGGTGCGGACGGGACTTGAACCCGTGACCTCCGGCGTGACAGGCCGATATTCTAACCAATCTGAACTACCGCACCAAATTTTTTTAAAAAAAATTTTATTTAATAATTATACTATAATTTTAAAAAAAAACAATATTTTATTCAATTTTTTATATTTTTCCAACGACATTTACCATTTTTTTTCATAAAATTTAAATATTTTATATGCATAGAATTTTCTAAAAAATTTGCTTTTTTATATAAAAATATTTTTTTATTTTTTTTATTAAAATTTTTAAAAATTTTAGTTTTAGAATTATTAATAAAAAAAAAAGATTTTTGTACTGTAGTCATTAATAAATATACTTTAGCTAATAATTTTGCATCTAATATAGCACTATGAAATTTTCTACTATCATAAATTTTATAACGTTTACATAGAACTTCTAAACTATTTTTTCTACCAGGAAATATTTTTCTTGATAATTTTAATGTGTCTATTACAGTACAATAATTTAAAATATTTGGAATAGATTTATTTAACATATTTAATTCATAATTAATAAAACCTAAATCAAATTTTGAATTATGTATAATTAACTCAGAACCTTTAACAAAATTAATAAAATTTTTATAAATTTCAGAAAATTTTTTTTTATTATATAAAAATTCATTGGTAATTTTATGAATTTTATATGCTTCTTTATCTATTAAACGATCCGGTTTAATATATTCATGAAAAATATTTTTTGTAATTTTTCTATTAATTATTTCAACAGCTCCAATTTCTATTATTCTATGATTTAAATAAACTGGACCTTCTTTATTTATTCCAGTAGTCTCTGTATCTAATGCAATTTGTCTAAAATTTCTATTATTTTTCATAAAAATTTTCTATAAAAGGATTACAAATGAATAAAAAAATAAATATATTTACAGATGGATCATGTTTAGGAAATCCTGGTCCTGGAGGATTTTGTACATTAATAAAATATAAAGGAATTAATAAAATATTAAGTAGTGGTTTTTTTTTAACAACAAATAACAGAATGGAACTTCTAAGTGTAATAAAAGGAATAGAAAAAATAAAAATTCCATCAAAAATTTTAATTAACACAGACAGCAAATACGTTAACTATGGATTTACAAAATGGATGCATTTATGGAAAAAAAATAACTGGAAAAAAAAAAATAATAAAATAGTAAAAAATATAGATCTTTGGAAAAGATTAGATCATTCAATCAACAAACATATTAGTGTAAATTGGAATTGGATAAAAAGTCATTCAGGACAAAAAGAAAATGAATTATGCGATAAAAAAGCAAAAAAATCAGCAAAAAACCCTACAAAAAAAGATAAAGGATATATAATATAAAATATTTTAAAAAAAAAAGAGAAAATAAAAAATGATTAATATTCAAAATATTAAAGTTTTAGAAGATAATTTAGTTTGGATTATTTCAAAAAATAATGAATGTATTATAATAGATCCAGGACAAGCAACTCCAATTATTAAAAAATTAGAAAAAAATAATTTAACACCTAAATTAATTTTTATTACTCATTTACATAAAGATCATATAAATGGAATATATAATTTACTTAAAAATTATCCAAAAATTAAAATATTTACACCAAAAAAAATAAAATTTATAAAAAAATCAAAACAAATAATAATTAAAAAAAATAGTGAAATAATAATTTTTAATAAATTATTTAAAATTTTTAAAACTCCAGGTCATACAAATATAGATATATCATATTATTTTTATCCATATTTATTTTGTGGAGATACTTTATTTTCTGCAGGATGCGGAAAAACATATGATGGATGTCCAAAAAAACTTTATTTTTCATTAAAAAAAATTATAAAATTAAATAAAAATACTATTTTTTTTAATTCACATGAATATACTTTATCGAATTTAAAATTTGCAAATTTTATAAATCCAAAAGATTTTTTAATTAAAGAATACTATAATTATGTAAAAAAAAATTTTAGAAATTTAAAACAATATAGTAATTTAAATTTTGAAAAAAAAATAAATATTTTTTTTAAAATAAAAGAAAAAAATGTTCAAAATATTATCAATTATTGGTACAAATCTAAAAATACAATAGATTATTTTTGTAATTTAAGAAAAATAAAAAATAAATTTTAAATTTTTAAATTAATTTAATAAAAAAAAAAATTTTATATCATTTTAAATAAAACAAATAAAATTTTAAATTTTTAAATTAATTTAATAAAAAAAAAAAATTTTATATCATTTTAAATAAAACAAATAAAATTTTAAATTTTTAAATTAATTTAATAAAAAAAAAAATTTTATATCATTTTAAACAAAACAAATAAAATTTTAAATTTTTAAATTAATTTAATAAAAAAAAAAATTTTATATCATTTTAAATAAAACAAATAAAATTTTAAATTTTTAAATTAATTTAATAAAAAAAAAATTTTATATCATTTTAAATAAAACAAATAAAATTTTAAATTTTTAAATTAATTTAATAAAAAAAAAAATTTTATATCATTTTAAATAAAACAAATAAAATTTTAAATTTTTAAATTAATTTAATAAAAAAAAAAATTTTATATCATTTTAAATAAAACAAATAAAATTTTAAATTTTTAAATTAATTTAATAAAAAAAAAAATTTTATATCATTTTAAATAAAACAAATAAAATTTTAAATTTTTAAATTAATTTAATAAAAAAAAAAATTTTATATCATTTTAAACAAAACAAATAAAATTTTAAATTTTTAAATTAATTTAATAAAAAAAAAATTTTATATCATTTTAAATAAAACAAATAAAATTTTAAATTTTTAAATTAATTTAATAAAAAAAAAAATTTTATATCATTTTAAATAAAACAAATAAAATTTTAAATTTTTAAATTAATTTAATAAAAAAAAAAATTTTATATCATTTTAAATAAAACAAATAAAATTTTAAATTTTTAAATTAATTTAATAAAAAAAAAAATTTTATATCATTTTAAACAAAACAAATAAAATTTTAAATTGTGGAGCTAAGCGGGATCGAACCGCTGACCTCCTGCGTGCAAAGCAGGCGCTCTCCCAGCTGAGCTATAGCCCCATTTTTTTTTAAAAAAATAAAAAATAAAAAATATTTTTATTAAAATATTTTTTTAGATAAAGGTGTTTATTAGGCCTGAGTGGACTTGAACCACCGACCTCACCCTTATCAGGGGTGTGCTCTAACCAACTGAGCTACAAGCCTTTAAAAAAGCTATAAAATATCAAATAATCTGTGTGGGCACTTTATAATTTATAAAGTGACTTTTAAGGAGGTGATCCAACCGCAGGTTCCCCTACGGTTACCTTGTTACGACTTCACCCCAGTCATGAATCACAAAGTGGTAAGCGCCATCCCTTTCAGGTTAAGCTACTTGCTTCTTTTGCAACCCACTCCCATGGTGTGACGGGCGGTGTGTACAAGGCCCGGGAACGTATTCACCGTGGCATTCTGATCCACGATTACTAGCGATTCCGACTTCATGGAGTCGAGTTGCAGACTCCAATCCGAACTACGACACACTTTATGAGGTTTGCTTATCTTCGCAGAGTTGCTTCTCTTTGTATGTGCCATTGTAGCACGTGTGTAGCCCTGGTCGTAAGGGCCATGATGACTTGACGTCGTCCCCACCTTCCTCCGGTTTATAACCGGCGGTCTCCTCTGAGTTCCCGGCCGAACCGATGGCAACAGAGGACAAGGGTTGCGCTCGTTGCGGGACTTAACCCAACATTTCACAACACGAGCTGACGACAGCCATGCAGCACCTGTCTCATAGTTCTCGAAAGCACTTTTTTATCTCTAAAAAATTCTATGGATGTCAAGACCAGGTAAGGTTTTTCGCGTTGCATCGAATTAAACCACATGCTCCACCGCTTGTGCGGGCCCCCGTCAATTCATTTGAGTTTTAGCCTTGCGGCCGTACTCCCCAGGCGGTCGACTTAACGCGTTAGCTTCGGAAGCCATTTCTCTTGGAAACGACCTCCAAGTCGACATCGTTTACAGCATGGACTACCAGGGTATCTAATCCTGTTTGCTCCCCACGCTTTCGCACCTCAGCGTCAGTATTAGTCCAGGAGGCCGCTTTCGCCACAGGTATTCCTCCAGATATCTACGCATTTCACCGCTACACCTAGAATTCTACCTCCCTCTACTATACTCTAGTTTTCCAGTTTCAAATGCAATTCCTAGGTTAAGCCCAGGGATTTCACATCTGACTTAAAAAACCGCCTACGTGCTCTTTACGCCCAGTAATTCTGATTAACGCTCGCACCCTCCGTATTACCGCGGCTGCTGGCACGGAGTTAGCCGGTGCTTCTTTTTTAGGTAACGTCAAAAAACAAATGTATTATATATGTTTCTTTCCTCCCTAACGAAAGTACTTTACAACCCTAAGGCCTTCTTCATACACGCGGCATAGCTGCATCAGGCTTTCGCCCATTGTGCAATATTCCCCACTGCTGCCTCCCGTAGGAGTCTGGACCGTGTCTCAGTTCCAGTGTGGCTGATCGTCCTCTCAGACCAGCTAGAGATCGTAGCCATGGTAAGCTTTTACCTTACCATCAAGCTAATCTCATCTGGGTTCATCCAAAAACGCAAGGTTTTAAAAAAAAATTAAAATCCCCTACTTTAGTTTTTCAACATTATGCGGTATTAGCTACCGTTTCCAGTAGTTATCCCCCTTTTTTGGGCAGATCCCCAGATATTACTCACCCGTTTGCCGCTCGCCGACAAGAAAAAATAAATTTTTTCTTTCGCTGCCGCACGACTTGCATGTGTTAGGCTTGCCGCCAGCGTTCAATCTGAGCCATGATCAAACTCTTCATTTTTTAAAACTTTGAATTAAATAAATTCAAAAAATTCTTACTAAACAATTTTTGCACTTAAATTTTTCTGTGCCCACACAGATTATCTGATATTTTTTAAAAGAGCGTTACTAATTAAAGTTTTTTTATAATATAATATATTTTCATTATTGTCAAACATATTTTTATTTTTTAAAAAAAAAAAATATTAAAATAGATATAATAAATTTAAAACAAAAAATATATAATAAATAAATACTAAAATATTTCAAGGAATTATATGAAAATAAGATCTATATTAAAAAAAAATATTGAAAAAATCATTAAAAAAAAAAATGTTAAAAAAATTAAAATTATTATTCAAAAAAATAAAAATATAAAAAACGGACATTATCAGTTAAACAATTTATTTCAAATTTCTTATAAATATAAAATTTCTTTAAAAAAATTATCAAAAAAAATTATAAAAAAAATGAGCACTAAAAAAATTATAGAAAAAATTGAATTTTCTGAACCATGCTTCATAAATATTTTTTTAAATAAAAAATGGTTAGAAAATTATTTAAATAATTTTTTTTTAAAAAAAAAAGTAATAATGAAAAAAAAAAAAGAAAAAAAAATAGTAATTATTGATTATTCGTCTCCAAATATGGCAAAATCTATGCATGTTGGACATTTAAGATCAACTATAATAGGAGATGCAACAGCTAGAATAATGAAATTTATTGGATATAAAGTAATTCGTACAAATCATATTGGAGATTTTGGAAATCAATTTGGAATGATAATTGCTTATTTAAAAAAAAAAAAAAAAATTCATAAAATAAAAAAATTATCAATATCAAATTTAGAAAAAATATATTGTAAAGCAAAAACATTACATAAAAAAGATAAATTATTTGAACATAAAGTTAATAAATATACTACTAAAATTCAAAAAAACGATAAATCTTGTTATAAAATATGGAAATATATTATTAAATTAAATCTTAAACAAAATAAAAAAATTTATAAATTATTAAATATTACTTTAAAAGATAAAAATATTGTTGGAGAAAGTTTTTATAAAAATATGCTTCCAAAAATTTTAAAAGATTTAATTAATAAAAAAATAGCAGTAATAAAAAATGGAAATGTAATAGTTTTTTTAAAAGATATAAAGAATAGACAAGGAAAAAATATGGGAGTTATTTTAAAAAAAGAAAATGGTCCATTTCTATATTCAATTATAGATATTGCTTGTCTTAAATATAGATATAAAATACTCAAAGCAAATAAAATATTATATTATGTCGACTCTCGTCAAAAACAACATTTTAATCAAGTTTATAAAATAGCAAAAAAAGCAAACTATATTACAAATAAAATTAAAATAGAACATCATTTTTTTGGAATGATGTTATCTAAAAATAACCGTCCATTTAAAACTCGTTCTGGAAATACAATTAAATTATATGATTTAATTAAAGAATCTATTAATAGAGCAAAAATATTAATTTTAAAAAAAAATAAAAAAATTAATAAAAATTGTTTAAATAAATTATCTAAAATTATTGGAATAGGAGCAATAAAATATTCAGATTTATCTAGAAATAGAATAACTAATTATATATTCGATTGGGATCAAATATTATCTTTTGAAGGAAATACATCTTTATATATCCAATATACATATATAAGAATATTATCTTTAATAAAAAAATATAAAAAAAATATCTTTAAATTAAAAACCATTAGTCTTTCTAACGCTTGTGAAATAAATTTATCAATTAAAATTTTAGAATTTAAAGAAATAATATTAAAATCTTCAAAATCTGGAAAACCTCATTTAATTTGTTCATATATTTATGAATTATCATCAACATACTCAAATTTTTATGAAAAATATAAAATATTAAATGCAAATAAAAAAAAAAAAATAACGAGACTAAAAATATCTTATTTAATTGGAAAAATTTTAAAAAAAGGACTAAATTTACTAGGAATAAAAATAACAAAATTTATGTAAAATAAAAATAAATTAATTATCTAACAAAAATTACTTTATAAGTTGAATAAAAATAACTTTTTTATTATTAGGAATTTCTAAATTTGATAAAACATTTACATGAAAAAGATTTGTTTTTAATAAACGAAAAATAAAAAATCTTAAAGCATGATTTACTATAAAAACAACAGGATATTTCATAGATTCTTGAAGAGCAATTGAATTTTTTGCTTCTTTAACAAAATTTTTTAAAATCTCAGAATCAATTATTTTATTTTTATGTAAAGATTTTATAAAAATTTTTTCTAAATGAAAAGAAATTCCAATAGCATGAATTTGTTTTTTATTTAAAAATATTCTTTGAACTATAGATTTTCCTAAAGAAATTCGAACAATATTTATTAATTCATCAATATTTTTTTGATAAGAAGAATTTTCAATTAAAACTTCTAAAATTGTTCTCATATCTTTTATAGGTACATGTTCTAATAAAAGATTCTGAAAAATTTGTTTAATTTTAGTTAAAGTAAATGTATTCGGTATAAGATTTTCTATCAATTCAGGAACTTCAATGTTCATCTTATTTAATAAATTTTGCATATCTTGACAGCTAAATAAATCACTCATATTAATTGAAAGAAGATAATCAAAATGCTTAGATATTACAGTAAGAGAATCCATTATTTCATATTTTTTATTCTTTGCTAATTTTATATATTTCTTTTTTATCCAATATGATTTTAAACCAAAAATTGGATCAGTTATTTTTTTTCCTGATAATTCACCACGTGAAAAATGAGAAGAAATAGCAATATATTTTTTCAAATAAACGAATCCTGAAGCATTCTCGATTCCTCTAATAAAAATTTTATATTGAGAAGATAATAAATTTGAATCATGTATTATATTAACTTTTGGAGATAAAAAACCAAATTCATTAAGATATTTTTTTCGAACATAAAAAATTTTATCAAATAAATTTTTTTTATTTTTATAATTAATTAATTCTAACAAATCATTTCCTAAACTAATAGATATACAATCTTCTAAAGAAAGATCATTTAAAGAAAGATCAAATTTATTTTTTTTAAATTTATTTTTTTTTGTTTTATCGATAGACGTAATCGAAGTTTTTTGATATATAAGTTTGGAAAATAATAAAAACATAGAAAATAATAAAAAAATTGTATGAGGCATTCCAGGTATTAAACCAAATATCATTAAAATAAATCCACTTAAAAAAATTATATTAAAATTAGAAAATAATTGAGTAATTATTTGTTCACTAACATTTTTATTATTCTCTACTCTTGTAACAATAACAGCAACTGCAGTAGAAATAATCAATGCAGGAATTTGAGCTACTAATCCATCTCCTATAGTTAAAAGAGTATAGACTTTAACTGCTTGAAATATATTCATATGGTGTTGTAATAATCCAATAACAAAACCACCAATTATATTAATAATCATAATTAAAATACCAGCTATAGCATCTCCTCTTACAAACTTACTTGCACCATCCATTGATCCATAAAAATCGGCTTCTTGAGAAATGTATGATCTTCTAATTTTTGCCTCACTTTCTTTTATTAAACCAGAGTTCAAATCAGAATCAATAGACATTTGTTTTCCAGGCATACCATCTAAAATAAATCGAGCACTGACCTCTGCAATCCTACTCGCTCCTTTAGTAATTACAACAAAATTAATTATTACTAAAATTAAAAAAACAATAATTCCAATAGAAAAATTACTACCTACTAAAAAATGTCCAAAAGATTCTATAACATGACCAGCAGAAAATTCACCTAAATGTCCAAATAATAAAATAACTCTAGTAGAAGCAATGTTTAAAGATAAACGTAATAAAGTTGTAAATAATAAAACAGTTGGAAAAGAAGTAAATTCTAAAACACTTTTAGTCATCATTGAAACTAATAAAACTAAAATTGAAATAAATATATTAAAAGTAAATAATAAATCTAAAAAAAATGAATTTAATGGAATTATCATCATAGATAAAATAATAATAATTAAAAAAGGGCCAGATAATTCTTGTAATGTAATTTTTTTTATTTTTTTAAAAAAATTATTAAAAGAAAAAAAATTTATCATTTTTTATTTTTTCCTAAAATATTTAAATTGAATGGAATATGTAAATATTTTGGAGATTTTGGATACTTTCCACCTTTTTTTCTCCATTTTTTCAGTTCTAATAACCATGCAAAAATTTCTGAAATTACTGAATAAAAAATTCCAGGTATATCTTTTCCAACTTCTCCATTTTCATATAAAATTTTTGTTATTTGAGAAGATTCAAAAATAGGAATATTATATTTTTTTGCTAATTTTAAAGTTTTAAAAGAAGCTGCTCCAATTCCTTTTGATATAATTTTTGGAGCAATCATAAAAGTATGATCATATTTTAAACAAACAGAATAACCTCTAACATCAAAAATTAATACATCAGATTTGTAAACTTCAGACGTTGAATTTTCCTTTAAAATAGAACGAATTTTTTCTCTAATTTTTGCTTTAATTTCAGGATTACCTTCAGAATTTTTAATTTCATCTTTTAACTCTTGATGACTCATTTTTAATTTTTTATAATATAAATAATTACTTAAAAAAACATCAAAAATTACAGATGGAATAAAAGCAATTAAAGAAAAAATATAAAAAAATGATATCAAAATTATTCCATTTAATAAAGACTTGTAAAAAGACCAATAAAATAAATTAATATATTTTAAAAAAAATATTAAAAAAAATAATCCTATCAATAAAAATGATATAAAAATCTTGAAAAAAATTTTAAAAAATTCAAAAAAAATATTAAAAGAAAAAATTTGAGATAATCCATAAAAAAAATTTAATTTTTTAAAATTAAATTCTATCATTTTAAAACTTAACAAAAAATTTTTAGATAATAAAGGAGAAAAAATACTTATAATCATTAAAATAAAAAATATTAAAAAAAACATAATAAAAGTATTTTTTACAATAAAAAAAATATTTTTTATAATATATAAAACATTTTCGTTTATTATGCTTTTATTAAATGAAAAAGTTAACATAAAAATTTTAATTATATTAAAAATTATAATTTTTTTAAGAAAAAAAAATATTATAAAAAAAGTCATACATAAAATGAATGAATTTAATTCTTTAGAATATGAATTCATTCCACTTTTTTTAGCTTTATTTAATCGACTTTGTGTAGGAGATTCTTTTCTTTCTTCATTATTTGACATATATAAATTATGACCTAATTTATTATTAATTATTTAAAGATATAAAAAAAATAATAGAATTTTAAATTTCAAAAATAATTAATAATTATATTTACAATAAGTTAAATTTTTAAAAAACAATAAAAATTTTTTAAATATTTATTTTTTTATAAAATAAAATATACTATTATCATAATTTTTTTATAAAAAAAATTCTACAATTTAAATAAGAGATAACATGAGACAAACTAAATATTTACTTTTTACTAAAAAAGAAACACCAAAAAATTCAAAAAATATAAGCCATCAATTGATGATACGTTCAGGAATGATTAAAAAAACTTCTTCTGGAATATATACATGGCTGCCAAATGGAATAAGAGTTTTAAAAAATATAAAAAAAATAATACGAAAAAAATTAAATAAAAACAATTTTTTAGAAATAAGTATGCCAATTTTACAATCTTCTAAATTATGGATAAAAAGTAAGAGAATAGATTTATATGGAAAAGAATTATTTACAATTCTTGATAGAAAAAAAAAAAAACTTATATTATCTCCTACACATGAAGAAATAATAACTAATTTAATTAAAAATAATATAAATTCATATAAAGAACTACCTAAAATAATATATCAAATTCAAACAAAATTTAGAGATGAAATACGTCCTAAAGAAGGAATTTTAAGAACTAGAGAATTTATTATGAAAGACGCATATTCATTTCATAAAAATAAAAAATCTTTAAAAAAAACATACAAAAAAATATTTAAAATATACTTAAAAATATTTCTTAAAATGAATTTAAAAATTAAAATTAAAAAAGTTAAAAATGGAATAATTGGAGGAAGTATATCACATGAATTTCATGCATATTATAATAAATATTTTTCATATAATAATTCAAAAAATAAGAAAAGCATAGAAATTGGACATATTTTTCAATTAAATAAAAAATATTCAAAAATTTTTAAAACTTTAATTAAAACAAAAAACAAAAAAAAAAAATTAATAGAAATGGGATGCTATGGAATAGGAATTAGTCGTTTAATAGGAGCAATAATAGAAAATAACTGCGATAAAGATGGAATAATTTGGCCAATTTCTATCGCGCCATTTCAAGTATCCATTATTCCAATAAATATAAAAAATAATAAAAAAGTAAAAATAATATCAGAAAAAATATATTATCAATTTAAAAAAAATAATATTAAAGTATTTTTATATGATAAATATGAACAACCTGGAAAAATGTTTTCAGAATCTGATTTAATTGGTTTTCCTTATAAAATAATAATTAGTGCAAAAAATATAATTAATAAATATGTAGAATTAAAAGATAGAAAAACTCAATTAAGTAAAAAAATAAAAATTAAAAAAATTTTAAAAATTATTTTAAAAAAAATAAAAAATAAATAAATTATATTAATTTAATTATTTCATTAATAATATATTTTTTTAATTTTTTTTAAAAAAGAAAAAGATTTTAAAAAATAAAATAAATTATCTGTTGGATAAACTTTCCATATTTTTATATATTTATTTTTTTTTATTAAAGATTTTTCACAATCAATAGAAATATTTAAAATAGTTTTTCCACCAATAAAATTCTTAATATTTTTTTTTATTTTTAAAAAAAATTTTATAGAAATAATAGAATTTTTTAATAATACTTTTATTTTCATTAATTTTTTTTTTCTAATAGAATATAAACTATCAACTTTTTTTGCAATAATAATCGAAGATTTTTTAAAATAATTTCTTTTTACAAATCCATTTAGAACTATAATATTATTAATTTTTAAAATAACTTTTTTTTTTAATAATAATTTTTCAAAAATAAAAACATCTATTTTTTGACTATTGTCATCTAATTTTAATATGATCATTTTTTTTTTATTTTTAGTAAATAACCATTTAATATTAAAAATAATCCCAGATACATTAACATTTTTATATTCTTCTAATAAATTTATTTTATTTAACTGTGTAGTAATTAAATAATTATTAATTTCTTTTTTATATAAATCAAATGGATGTTTAGTAAGATAAAAACCTAATATATGTTTTTCATTATCTAATTCAAACTTATCTGACCAATTTAAATCTATAATAAATTTCTTTTTAAAAAAATCTTTTTTATGAAAAAAATCTTTATTAAAAAAATCTAATTGTTTAGATAACATAAAATTTATATGTTGAATAGATGATTGAACTATATAATTTATTGAATGATACATAAAAAATCTATTTATTTTAAAACAATCACATGCTCCAGAAAAAATTAATTTTTCTAAAATTTTTTTAGTAATAATCTTTGGGCCAACACGAATACATAAATCATTTAAATCTTTAAAATTTCCATTTTTTTTTCTTTCAATAATAATTTTTTCAATAGTTGATTCACCTAAACCTTTAATTGCTCCTAAACCAAAAACAATTTTTTTTTTCTTTTTGACAAAAAAATTTTTTTTACTAACATTAATATTTGGAGAAAGTATTAATAAATTTATTTTAAAAGATTCTTCTACTAAAATCATAATTTTATTAGAATATCTCATATCCATAGTCATAGCAGAAGCCATAAATTCAGCTGGATAATTTGATTTTAACCACAAAGTTTGATACGACAAAAGAGCATATGCTACCGAATGAGATTTATTAAAACCATATCCTGCAAATTTTTCTAATAAATCAAATATTTTATTTGATAAAACTTTATCAATATTATTATTTTTAGCACCAATAATAAATTTTGAACGATGAGCAGACATTTCTTTAAAATTTTTTTTACTAATTTCTCTTCTTAATAAATCAGCTTCACCTAAAGTATAATTAGAAAATATTTGCGCAATTTTCATAACTTGTTCTTGATATAAAATAATACCATAAGTAGATTTTAAAATCGGTTTTAATATTTTATGCTGCCATCTTTTATCGGGATAATAAATTTTTTCTCTTCCATGTTTTCTATCAATAAAATTATCAACCATTCCTGATTGTAAAGGCCCTGGACGAAATAATGCTACTAAAGCAACAATTTCCTCAAAACAATCTGGTTTCAATCGAATAATTAAATCTTTAATGCCTTCTGATTCTAATTGAAAAATAGATGTAGTATTACCATTCTTTAACAATTTAAAACTTTTTTTATCATTTAAAGAAATATTTTCAATACTAAATTTACGATATTTATATTTTAAAAAATAATTTTTATTAATCATTTTTATAGTATTTTCAATAATAGTTAAAGTTTTTAAACCCAAAAAATCAAACTTTACTAAACCCACATCTTCAATATCGTTTTTATCAAATTGAGTAACTGAGTTTTTTTTTTCTATTGAATCATAATAAACAGGAGAAAAATCTGTAATTTTAGATGGAGCTATTACTACTCCTCCAGCATGTTTTCCAACATTTCTAACTACTCCTTCTAATTTTTTAGTAGATTTAATTAAATCTTTAAAATCAGAATCATATTTATATAAAGTAGACAATTCTTTTGAATTTAAAAAAGCTTGTTTTAAAGATATACCCGGATCATTAGGAATCAATTTTGAAATTCTATTTAAAAAACCATACGGATAACCTAGAGCACGACCTACATCACGTATTACAGCTTTCGCTGTCATTGTTCCAAAAGTGATAATCTGTGAAACAGAATTTTTTCCATAAATTTTTGAAACATGATCAATTACTAAATCACGTTTATTCATACAAAAATCTACATCAAAATCAGGCATTGTAATTCTTTCTGGATTTAAAAAACGTTCAAATAATAAATCAAATTTTATTGGATTAATATCTGTAATTTTCAAACAAAAAGCAACTAAAGAACCAGCACCAGAACCTCTTCCTGGACCAACAAATATATTATTTTTTTTTGCCCATTGAATAAATTCCATAACTACTAAAAAATAACCAGGAAAACCCATTTTATTAATTATTTTTAATTCCATTAATAATCGTTTTCGATATTTATTTTTATAAAATGTATTCTCCTGATTATTAAATTTCATTAATTTTAATCTGTCTTGTAAACCATTAATAGATTTTTTTATTAAAAATTTTTTTTCACTAATATTACCGGTATTAAATTTAGGTAAAAAATATTTTCCAAATTTTATATAAACATTACATCTTTTAGATATTTCTACTGAATTTTTTAATGCTTCTGGAATATCAAAAAATAATTTTTTCATTTCCTTTTCTGTTTTAAGAAATTGATTTTTACTATATTTATCAAAAATATTTTTTGCTTGATTAAAAGAAATTCCATGATGTATTGCTATTCTAATAATATGAGATCGAAAATCACTTTTTTTAATAAATCTAACATTATTTGTAGCAACAAACGGTATTTCTCTTTTTAAAGAGATATTTAATATATTTTTTATATATTTTTCTTCATTTATTCTTCCAATTCTAGAAATTTCTAAATAATAATGTTCATTAAAATATTTTTGATAAAAATCTAAAGTTTTATTTAAAAAATATTTTTTTTTTTTTAAAAAATATGTACCAGTTTCTCCATCAATTCCACCTGATAATAATATTAAACCTTCACTATAATCTACTAACCATTTTTGTTTAATATAAATATTTTTTAGTTCTGTATAATCTTTTCGATATGCTTTTGAAATAAGTAATTTTAAATTTTCATAACCTAAATTATTACATGCTAATATAGTTAATTCATGAATATCATTATCAAAAGATAAAATATTAAAATCTGCTCCTATGATAGGTTTAATACCATTTTTATGTGATAATTTATAAAATTTAATAACTCCATAAAGATTAGTAAAATCAGTCATTCCAAGAGAAACAATATTGAGTAATGATGCCCTTTTAATTATTTTTTCAGGTTTGCATAAACCATCTAAAATAGAATAATCACTATGTAAACGTAAATGAACAAAAACAGGATCAGACA